>JADFAM010000090.1 GCA_015665265.1 Flavobacterium sp. | reverse complement strand
CTTTATGCGAACCAACATTTTAACAGGGTTTATGCGTTCACAGAATAACAATATGCGTTCGTAGGCTTGTAAACGAATGGGCAATGATTCTTTTTTCTTTTGTGCTAAAAGATCTAATTTCTTTTCATTGGTTTCTTGGTTTCTTAAACCACTCATTACAAAATAGGCCACCGCGCCAGTAACTAGAGCAGGAATTGCATATCCAATGCCTTGTAAAATACTTTCTTCCATAAACCAAAAATAGAAGATTTAAGTTGGGAAGCAAAAAGAAGAATGGTAATATTTTAGATCAATCGTTATTAAACCCATTGTGCATCTAATTTTTTTAACTCACCTTTTAAATCTACAAGTGAGCTTTTTTCAATCGAACCAATGTCAATCCTCATTTTTTTTGTATCAGTTCTTAAAATATATTCTCCAGCAAAATGTTTAATAGATTTAATCTCAGAAAATTTCATTTTCTTTCCAAAAATGTAATTCTGCTTAATTATGTTATTTTCAATACTTAGATAGTATTTAACTTTAATATATAAATATAGATAAATAAAGCCCATTGGTGTATACAAATAAAAAAGAAGGTTATTTTTTTCGCTAAAAATTACACTTAATATTCCGATAAGAATCCAAAATAATCCTTGAAATAAATCATATTTACGCCTTTTTTTACTGTATAAAATTTTCATAGGAACTTATTTTTAGAGTTTTGTTTTCATCAAAAATACTAAAAAATTGACAACCTATTTTCTTGTCATACTCCTATTAGAATGGTATTTTTGATAAATACTAATACTTACTTTGGCAAACTATTTAGATTCCTTAAATCCGGCTCAAAAAGAAGCAGTTTTACAGAAAAACGGCCCTATGATTATCATAGCTGGTGCAGGTTCTGGTAAGACACGGGTGCTTACCTATAGAATAGCACATTTAATGCAACAAGGCGTGGATGCATTTAATATCTTATCGCTTACTTTTACCAACAAGGCAGCACGTGAAATGAAAGAGCGAATTGCCGCTGTTGTTGGCCCTAGTGAATCCAAAAACTTGTGGATGGGTACTTTTCACTCTGTTTTTGCAAGAATTTTACGTTCTGAAGCAGATAAATTAGGCTATCCCTCTAATTTTACCATTTATGATACTCAAGATTCTGTTCGATTAATTGGAGCTATCATCAAAGAAATGGGGTTGGATAAAGAAAGGTATAAAGCTAAACAGATTCTAAACCGTATTTCTTCTTTTAAAAATAGTTTGATTACTGTGAGAGCCTATTTTAATAATTCAGATCTACAAGAGGCAGATTTAATGGCTAGCAGGCCAAAGGTTGGAGATATTTATCGAGAATACGTTGATCGCTGCTTCAAATCTGGAGCTATGGATTTTGATGATTTATTGTTAAGAACCAATGAGTTATTAGCTCGTTTTCCTGAAGTATTGGCAAAATATCAAGATCGTTTTCGTTACATCATGGTAGATGAGTATCAAGATACCAATCATTCGCAATATATTATTGTTAAAGCATTGGCAGATCGTTTTCAAAACATTTGTGTAGTTGGAGATGATTCGCAGAGTATTTATAGCTTTAGAGGTGCTAATATTCAAAATATATTGAGTTTTCAGAAAGACTATCCAGATACTAAAATGTTTAAGTTAGAACAGAATTATCGTTCTACCCAAAATATAGTGAATGCAGCCAATTCCGTTATTGAAAAAAATAAAACCAAATTAGATAAAGAAGTTTGGACAACTAATGCCAAAGGAGAACAAATTAAAGTAATGTGCTCTATCTCAGATGGAGAAGAAGGTCGTTTTGTGGCGCAGTCTATTTTTGATTACAAAATGAATTTACAACTGCATAATAATCAGTTTGCAGTATTATACAGAACAAACTCTCAATCTAGAGCCATAGAAGATGCATTGAGAAAAAAAAGTATTCCATACAAAATATATGGTGGTATTTCTTTCTATGGTAGAAAAGAAATAAAGGATCTACTGTCTTATTTAAGAATGATTATCAATCCCAATGATGAGGAGGCATTAAAAAGAGTCATTAATTATCCAGCAAGAGGAATAGGAGCAACCACTATAGACAAACTTACTATAGCTGCAAATCACTATAAAAAATCAATTTTTGAGGTGTTAAAACACTTAGATAAAATAAATTTAAAATTAAATTCTGGCACAAAAACGAAACTTCAGAATTTTTTAAATATGATACTTCGTTTGCAGATAGATGCCCAAAAAATGAATGCTTTTGAAATTACAGAATTGGTTGTAAAACAAACACAACTCGTCAAAGATTTAGAAAAGGAGGGAACACCAGAAGCTATAAGTAAAGTAGAAAATGTTCAAGAATTATTAAACGGGGTAAAAGATTTTATAACCGATAAAATAGAAACTGGAGAAGATGCTTCTTTGCCTGTATTCTTAGAAGAGGTAGCTTTAGCAACCGATTTAGATGCTGACAAAAAAGATGATAAACCAAAGGTTTCATTAATGAGTATTCACCAATCTAAGGGGTTAGAATACCCGTATGTGTATATTGTTGGCCTTGAAGAGAATCTCTTCCCTTCTGCAATGAGTATGAATACTAGGTCTGAATTAGAGGAAGAAAGAAGATTGTTTTACGTAGCTTTAACTAGAGCAGAAAAAGTTGCGTATTTAACCTATACAAAAACAAGATATCGATGGGGGAAATTAATAGATTGTGAGCCAAGTCGTTTTTTAGAAGAAATAGATGAGCAATATTTAGAATACATCACACCAAAAAAATTAGCCCCATCTGTAAATAGATTCTTAAATGAGGATATTTTTGGTGATGCTCCAAAAAAAATCCGTTTTCAGAAACCCATACAAAGAAAGAAGTTAGAGAGAAAACAAGAAAATAAAGTAGTTTTTACCCCACCTAAAAATTTAAAAAAAGTATCTCATACTCAACCAAAAACAAATCTATTTGATGATAAGATTGTTGTTGGAAATATTATTGAGCACAATCGTTTTGGTAGAGGAGAGGTTTTAAATTTAGAGGGAACTGGAGCCAATAAAAAAGCAGAAATTCAGTTTGGAACAGTAGGAAAGAAGAAACTATTACTTCAATTTGCTAAATTGAAAGTGATTGGTTGATGTTTTGTGAAGTCAAACCAAAAATAAATACTTAATTTGCACTAACCTTAGATTATAATATTTCAAATCATATGATAGACTACGATTTAGAATACAATGCAGAAAGACCTCATTTAATTATTCCAGAATATGGAAGGCACATTCAAAAACTAGTGGATCACTGTATAGCTTTAGAGACTAAAGAACAGAGAAATACAATGGCACTAGCAATAATTGATGTAATGGGTAATCTTCAACCTCATTTACGTGATGTTCCAGACTTTAAACACAAACTTTGGGATCAGTTATACATCATGTCTGATTTTAAATTAGATGCAGAATCTCCCTACGAAAGACCTTCAAAAGAAGAGTTGCAAGAAAAACCACAACCCTTAGCATACCCTAAATCTGCAAATAAATATCGGTTTTATGGTAATAATATTCAGATTATGATAGACACCGCTTTGACTTGGGATGAAGGAGAAATGAAAGAAGCTTTAGTATATTCTATAGCCAATCATATGAAAAAGTGTTTTTTAAATTGGAATAAAGACACTGTAGAAGATGATGTTATTTTCTCTCATTTATACGAATTATCTATTGGTAAAATTGATATAAGAAATTCTGAAGAAGTATTATCTGAAAGTAAAAACCTACTTAGAAAAAGAAATACTCAAGGTCAAGGATCTAATCACAAAAATAATAAAGGAAAAAATTACCAACACAAAAACAGAAAAAGATAACGATGGCTTCATTTAAAATAGAAGGCGGACATAGATTAGACGGAACCATTACACCACAGGGAGCAAAAAATGAAGCACTCCAAATTTTATGTGCCGTTTTATTAACTCCAGAAAAAGTTACCATTCATAATATTCCTGATATTATAGACATCAATAAATTAATTTTTATTCTTGGAGAACTTGGAGTTAAAATAAACAAACTCGATAAAAACTCATATACTTTTCAAGCCGACAATATTAATTTAGAGTATCTAGAGTCTCCTGAATTTAAAAGAGATGGAAGTTCTCTAAGAGGATCTATCATGATAGTAGGTCCATTATTGGCTCGTTATGGGAAAGGATATATTCCTAGACCAGGAGGTGATAAAATAGGTAGAAGAAGACTAGATACACATTTTGAGGGTTTTATTCGTTTAGGAGCAACTTTTAGATATAACAAAGAAGAATATTTTTATGGAGTAGAGGCGCCAGATGGTCTCTTTGGTTCTGAAATGTTATTAGACGAGGCATCTGTTACAGGAACTGCAAATATTATCATGGCATCTGTATTAGCTAAAGGAACCACAAAAATATACAATGCAGCTTGTGAACCCTACATTCAACAATTGTCAAAAATGTTGAATAGTATGGGTGCCAATATTACAGGCGTAGGTTCTAATTTGTTAGTAATTGAAGGGGTATCTTCTCTTGGAGGTTGTACTCACAGTGTACTACCAGATATGATTGAGATAGGAAGTTGGATAGGTGTAGCTGCCATGACACAATCTGAGCTAACAATTAAAAATGTTAGTTGGGAAAATTTAGGTCAAATACCCTCAGTTTTTAAAAAATTAGGAATCCAATTAGAAAAAAGAGGAGATGACATATTTATCCCCTCTCAAGAAAGCTATGAGATACAAAATTATATAGACGGATCTGTATTAACAGTTTCAGATGCCCCATGGCCAGGTTTTACTCCAGATTTATTGAGTATCATTTTGGTAGTAGCTACACAAGCAAAAGGAACTGTTTTAATTCATCAGAAAATGTTTGAGAGTCGTTTGTTTTTTGTTGATAAATTAATAGATATGGGAGCTAAAGTAATTTTATGTGATCCCCATAGAGCTACAGTAATTGGCCATAACCGTCAATCACAATTAAAAGCTACAAAGATGTCATCACCAGATATAAGAGCTGGTATTTCATTATTAATAGCGGCATTATCAGCCAAAGGTACAAGTATTATTAATAATATAGAGCAAATCGATAGAGGATATGAGGATATTGAAAATCGCTTGCGATCTTTAGGAGCAAAAATTGAAAGAATAGAAGCTTAAACGTACTAAGTTTTTAATTATAATAAATTAATAGTGTCACTTTGGCACTATTTTTTTTATTGGCAAAATATTTGAATATAAAATGTAAACATTTTAATTATTTTATAAAATGAGCAATAAAGAAAACACAAAAGAAGAAGAAATAAAAGACGTTGAACAAGAACCTCAAGTAGAGCAAAACCAAGAGGAAGTGAAGAAAGAACTTACTCCAGAGGAATTAATTCAACAAGAAAAAGATAAATATTTACGTTTGTTTGCAGAGTTTGAAAATTATAAAAAAAGAACCTCAAGAGAACGAATTGAATTATTTAAAACTGCCAGTCAAGAACTAATGACATCTTTACTGCCAATCATGGATGATTTTGACAGGGGTTTATCTGAAATCAAAAAAGTTAAGGATAAAGAGCTTTTAAAGGGCATGCAACTAATAAATGATAAGTTCAAAAATACGCTAACTCAAAAAGGATTAACTGAAATTGAGGTAAAAGAAGGAGATGATTTTGATGCTGAAATACATGAAGCTATCACACAAATTCCTGCTCCCTCTGATAAGCTAAAAGGTAAAGTGATTGATGCAGTTGAGAAAGGTTACAAATTAGGAGAAAAAATTATACGTTATCCAAAAGTAGTGATTGGGCAATCATAAAAGTTGATTACCCCTCTTCAGCGGAATACAAATAAAGAATATGGCAAAACAAGATTATTACCAAACATTAGGTGTTAGCAAGTCTGCTAGTGCAGCAGAAATTAAAAAAGCCTACAGAAAGATGGCAATTAAATACCATCCAGACAAAAATCCAGATGACGCAACTGCAGAAGGAAAGTTTAAAGAAGCAGCAGAGGCCTATGAAATCCTAAGTGACGATAACAAAAAAGCACGTTATGATCAATATGGTCACGCTGCCTTTGAAGGTGCTCAAGGAGGCGGTGGCTTTGGTGGAGGAGGTATGAATATGGATGATATTTTTAGCCAGTTTGGAGATATTTTTGGCGGTGGAGGCTTTGGCGGCTTTGGAGGCGGAGGTCAACGCCAAGCCAGAGTGAAAGGTACCAATATGCGAATTCGTGTAAAATTAACATTAGAGGAAATTGCCAAAGGTGTTGAAAAGAAAGTGAAAGTTCGCAGAAAGATTCAAGCAGAAGGCGTTAGATATAAAACTTGTACAACCTGTAACGGATCTGGACAACAAATGCGAGTAACTAACACCATTCTTGGAAGAATGCAAACAGCTACTACCTGTGGTACTTGT
Source organism: Flavobacterium sp. (assembly GCA_015665265.1). GTDB lineage: Bacteria > Bacteroidota > Bacteroidia > Flavobacteriales > Flavobacteriaceae > Polaribacter. The sequence goes on along the minus strand of JADFAM010000090.1, from coordinate 11,388 downwards.
CAAGGATCTGGAGAAATTATTTCTAGCAAGCCTAATGGAGCAGATGCTCAAGGTTTAGTAGTAAAAGAAGAAACGGTATCTATTAATATCCCAGCCGGTGTTACGGAAGGAGTTCAATTAAAAGTTGGCGGGAAAGGGAATGAAGCTCCAGGAAAGAATTCATTGTCTGGTGATTTATTAGTATTAATAGAAGAAATACAACATCAAACTTTAAAAAGAGAGGGGACCAACGTTCATTTTGATTTGTATATAAATCTATCCGAAGCTGTTTTAGGTGAAAGTAAAGAGATAGAAACATTATCTGGAAAAGTTAAAATTAAAATTGAATCAGGAACTCAATCGGGTAAAATATTAAGACTAAAAGGAAAAGGTTTACCTAGTATAGAGCGATATGGAACAGGAGATTTTTTAATACATATAAATGTTTGGACCCCTCAGGAGTTAAATAAAGAACAAAGACAGTTTTTTGAAAAAATGAAGAGCGATGATAATTTTACTCCATCGCCAAAAAAATCAGATAAATCATTCTTTGAGAAAGTAAAAGATATGTTTTCTTAAAAATGTAATTAACAATTTTTTATTATTGATTTTAATAATTAAATTTGTACTTTAATGTTAACGCATTAAAAATCTTTTTCATAGCAATTTTTTCCCACTCAATTTATTTTGAGTGGGTTTTCATTTAAATAAAGATTGTATTTTTGACAACTGAAAGCAGACCTATCTTATCGCTTGCTTACAGAATTATAAAATCTATACTTTATGATAGTACTATTTTAAATTTAGTTTTTATAAAATTCTTGAAGTAAGAGGAAAGTCCGGACACCATAGAGTAGCACAGCGGATAACATCCGTCCAATGTAAATTGAGGACTAGTGCAACAGAAAGCAAGTACAGTTCGGCTGTAGTGAAACCAGGTAAACTCTGTGCGGTGCAATGTCATGTACATTAGAGTTTGAGGGTTACTCGCCCGATTCTAAGGGGTAGGCAGATAGATTCTAAGAGTAATTTTAGAACTAGATAAATGATAAGACTCTTTAAAGAGAACAGAATCCGGCTTATTGGTCTGCTTTTTTTATCATATTGATAAAATAACTTTATAAAAAGTGTGTTTTATTCAATTATTATTAACAAAATAACCATTTCTTGTTTTTAATCTTTTAATCAAAGCTATTTGTTGTTTATTTTTTAAATATCATTCAAAAACCTTAGTTTTGTCATACTTAAAACAATCATTAAAATTACTTATATGGCATACGATATAGACATGATCAAGAAGGTTTACGATAACATTAAAACCCGAGTTGATACTGCTAGAGAAATTACAGGTAAACCTTTAACTCTTGCTGAAAAAATATTGTATTCTCATTTATGGGATGGTACATCAAATAAAGCGTATGTCAGAGGAAAAGACTACGTAGATTTTGCTCCAGATAGAATAGCTCTTCAAGATGCTACTGCTCAAATGGCTTTATTACAATTTATGCAGGCAGGTAAAAGTAAGGTAGCTGTTCCAACTACTACTCACTGTGATCACCTCATACAAGCCAAAGAAGGTGCTTCTAACGATTTAAAACATGCAAATAATGTTAGTAGTGAAGTTTTTAATTTTCTTGAGTCTGTATCTAATAAATATGGTTTAGGTTTTTGGAAGCCAGGTGCTGGAATTATACATCAAGTTGTTCTTGAAAATTATGCATTTCCTGGAGGGATGATGATAGGAACAGATTCTCACACTGTAAATGCTGGTGGACTTGGAATGATTGCCATAGGAGTAGGTGGTGCAGACGCTGTGGATGTAATGGCAGGAATGGCTTGGGAGTTGAAATTTCCTAAGTTAATAGGTATTAAGCTAACTGGTAAATTGTCAGGTTGGACAGCTCCCAAAGATGTAATCCTAAAAGTTGCTCAAATCTTAACAGTGAAAGGTGGAACTGGAGCAGTAGTAGAATATTTTGGTCCAGGAGCTACTGCTATGTCTTGTACAGGAAAAGGAACAATTTGTAACATGGGTGCAGAAATTGGAGCTACTACTTCAACATTTGGATATGATGAATCTATGGAACGATATCTACGTGCCACTGATAGAACTGATGTTGCAGATGCTGCTAACGATGTAAAAGAATATCTTACTGCAGACCCTGAAGTTTACGCAGACCCAGAAAAATACTTTGACCAAGTGATAGAAATAAATTTATCTGAATTAGGACCTTTATTAAATGGTCCATTTACACCAGATTTATCTACCGAAATAGGAGAGAGTATGAACAGCAAAGCTTCTTCAAATAATTGGCCACTTCAAGTAGAATGGGGGTTAATAGGTTCTTGTACAAACTCATCATATGAAGATTTATCTAGAGCTTCTTCGATAGCTCAACAAGCATTAGATAAAGGGATAACAATGAATGCTGATCTAGGTATTAACCCAGGTTCTGAAAAGGTTCGCTACACTGCAGAAAGAGATGGAATTCTATCTATTTTTGAAAAACTAGATGCAAAAATATTTACAAATGCATGTGGTCCATGTATTGGTCAGTGGGCTAGATACAGCGATCCAAAAAATGCACCTAAAAATAGTATAGTTCACTCTTTTAATAGAAATTTTGCAAAAAGAGCTGATGGAAACCCTAATACTCACGCTTTTGTGGCTTCACCAGAAATTACAGCAGCAATCGCTATAGCAGGTCGTCTAGATTTTAATCCACTTACAGATTCTTTAATAAATGCAAATGGAGAGAAAGTGATGTTTGACGAACCAACTGGATGGGAATTACCACCAAAAGGGTTTGAAGTAAAAGATAATGGGTATTTAGCCCCTGAAAGTGATGGTAGTCATGTGAAAGTTGTAGTTAATGAAGAATCCGAAAGATTACAATTATTGTCACCATTTAAACCTATTGGTAATAAAATTACAGGTGCTAAACTACTAATTAAAGCTTTTGGTAAATGTACTACTGACCACATTTCTATGGCTGGTCCTTGGCTGCGTTTCAGAGGTCATCTAGATAACATAGCAAATAACACTCTAATTGGAGCAATTAATGCTTACGGAAAGAAAACTAATTTTGTTAAAAATCAACTTACTGGAGAATATGCAGGTGTTCCTGATGTTCAGCGTGCATACAAAAACGCTGGTGTTTATTCTGTAGTCGTCGGAGACCATAATTATGGTGAAGGTTCCTCCAGAGAGCATGCAGCTATGCAACCACGTCATTTAGGTGTTGTTGCTGTAATTGTAAAATCTTTTGCTAGAATTCATGAAACAAATTTAAAAAAGCAAGGAATGCTGGGGCTGACTTTTGTTAATGAAACAGATTATGATTTAATTCAAGAAGATGATACATTTAACTTTATTGATTTACATGAATTTTCTCCTGGGAAAAACTTAACCATAGAAGTTGTTCATAAAGACGGCAGTAAAGATATAATTATAACCAACCATACTTATAATGCTGGACAAATTGAATGGTATAATGAAGGTTCTGCTTTAAACTTGATAAAAAAACAGAATGCCTAAATTGTAGTTAATATATAATTTGTGAAGACTCCTAAAGAAATTTAGGAGTTTTTTTATGCAAATACATAAAATATTATTGTTCAAGGTTATCTATTACCCTCAAGAATATTTCACAACCTTTACTAATTTCTTTTTTTGAGATAGTTAGTGGTGGTGTTATTCTAATTGCTTTTCCCTCAAACAGTAGGAAAAATAAAATCAATCCTTTTTCTAAGCATTTATGAATGATTTTTGCTGCTATTTCATTAGATTCTACAATAGCTGCTAACATCAACCCCTTTCCTCTAATTTCTTTAATCTTTGGATGTTTTAGAAGTTCTCTTATTAATTTTTCTTTCTCAAGCGTCTCTTCTATTAAAGTAGAATTTTGTATAGTATTTATTGTAGCAACTGCAGCAGAGGCTATAACTGGATGTCCTCCAAAAGTAGTTATATGCCCTAACTTCGGTTGATCTTTTAATAAATCCATTAATTTTTTTTGAGCGATGAATGCACCAATTGGCATTCCACCTCCTAAACCTTTACCTGTAATAATTATATCTGGTATAATTCCATAATTTTCAAAACCCCAAAACTTACCTGTGCGACCAATTCCTGTTTGAATTTCGTCTACTATCATTAATGCTCCAACATCTACGCATCGTTGTTTCACTTTTGCTAAATAATTATTTTGTGGGACAATGAAGCCAGCTCCTCCTTGAATAGTTTCTAAAATAACAGCAGCAGTATTAGTTGTAATTTTTTTTAAATCCTCTAAAGAATTATAATGGATAAATTTTGTGCCAGGTACAAGTGGTCTAAAGGCTCTATTTTGGATTTCAGCCCCAGAAACACTCATTGATCCTTGTGTATTTCCGTGATAGGAGTGATGACAAGCTATAATTTCAGATCGCTTTGTGTGACGTTTTGCTAATTTTAATGCCCCTTCACAAGCCTCTGTTCCAGAGTTAGTAAGATACACACTAAATATATCTGGTAGCGTTTTGGATAAAAGTTTAGATAGCTGCACAGGTTGATCTTGGATAAACTCACCATAGACCATTACATGAGTATATTTATTTAATTGCTTTTTTATAGCTCTAGTAACTTTTGGATGTTGATGACCTAAACTATTGGCTGAAACTCCAGCTACAAAATCTAAATACTTCTTACCATTGATATCATAAATATAACTCCCTTTTGCTTTTTTTATCTCTATAGATAGTGGGTGAGGACTAGTTTGTGCTTGATATGTTAAGAAATCATTTTTCACCAATTAAGTTTGAGGTTATATTTAATTTCGATTGAAGTTATTTTTTTTTGAATTTAAAAAGACTTCATCTTTTTTACTTTTAGTTGATTTTTTATTAAAAATATCATCTTTAGTTTTAGGTTGTTCTGTCTCTCTCCAAATAAAACCTTTTATACGTCTATCATTCTCAGGGTATAGTGATGGAGGGTATGTTTTTCCATCAGACATGTTTAAACATTTTATCTGATTTATTTCACTGTTTAATAATTCAAATTCAATATTACTACAATATTGTTTAGTGATGGTCTCTAGGACTCCTTCTTCATTTCTATTAAAATTTACAGCTTCACCATTACCTTTAACTAATAATGTTCGAAGTTCGTTATCAATGAACTTTCCAAACATATTTCTACCTTTAATTTGATTAAAATTCTCAGGATCTATTGAATCTTTTTGAATGATAAATGAGTTGCCTAATATTTTTAAAGAATCTAATTTATTAGTTTCTTGATTACTTAAGAGTTTAATACTATCTCCCGTAATTTGACTTTTATCTGACCATAAAATTGGATCTACATACATTTTAGTAATCCCTTTTGATTGATCCGAGAATAAAGAATCACATTTTCCCTGTAAATCTAATTTAAAAAACTTGACATTATAATATGAGCGAATTTTTCGATTATCCTTTTTACCAGTGACTAATAATGTGTCTCCATGAATAAAAGTAGAATCATTTTCAACTACAGAAATAGCAACAGCCTTTTTGATCATAAAAATGGAATCTTTTTTTTGAAAATATTCAGCATAATTTCCTTTTGCCATAAAATTTTCTGCGGTATCAATTACTTTAATATTATTTGTGGCTGATGCAAATCCACGAATCTTGTCATAATACAAACTGTCTCCCTCTATAGTTCTTTCATCTAAATACAGTTTTGCATTTTTAACAAAATGTGAAATATCAGTTTTTGTATTATAAAATCCTCTTTCTGAGTAAATTTTATTATTATCTTTTTGATTTGTTATAGTAGAAGGTCCATATAAAAAAGCATGTCCTGAATTCGTGTAATAATCTAGATGATTTGATTCAATAAGATTGTCAGGATTTGTGATGGTAACTTTAGTAGTAGCAACAAATTTCTTTTGTTCTAAGTAATAATTTCCAAACTTGCTTTCTAGAACATTAGTTTCATCTTTAATTACTGCATAATCTTTGTAAAATAGAAGCTGGCTTCCTCTGTTGAAATACAAAGTGTCAGTAGTAAGTGTCATGGTTGGGTCTTTTAAAATGACATGACCCCAAGAGACTGTTTTTTTTGTATTTGCATCATAATCGACATAATCACTGTATTGTTTAATAGTGTCTCCTTGATTGATGACAACATCACCTATGGCTTTGAAGAAATTATCTTCTTTATAGTAAAAAGCTTTTTTAGAGGTTAGAACTGCACCAGCATGAAACATTTTTACTTTACCTATAAGAACAGTAGCTCCAGGGTATTTTTCTTCATCTGCAAATTGTAAATCAGCATCAAATTTTATTTTTTTCTGTTGAGAAAATCCTAAACAAGAAATAAAAATAAATAATATAGTCAGTATTTTTTTCAAACTTGTAATATCTTTTGGCTAAAGTACTGAAATAGCTGTGGTAAACTTCTTAATTATACTATAAAACTATCGAAGTATTGTTTGTTTTCTGTCTGGTCCTACTGATACAATTTTTATTGGAACTCCTGTTTCCTTTTCAACAAAAGCCACATAATCTAGTAAGTTTTTAGGTAATTGGTCTGCTGAAGTCATTTTTGTTAAGTCTTCATTCCAACCTTTAAACTCAGTATAATTAACGGATACATTTTCAGGTTCAATATTATAAGGTAAGTGACTAATTTTTTTTCCTTTATAATTGTATGATGTACATACTTTTAATGTTTTAAATCCTGATAAAACATCTCCTTTCATCATCATTAATTGAGTTACACCGTTAATGTCTACTGCATATTTTAAAGCTACTAAATCTAACCATCCACAACGTCTTGGCCTTCCGGTAGTTGCTCCAAATTCATGTCCTACTTTAGCCATTGTAGCTCCATCGTTATCAAATAATTCTGTAGGGAAAGGTCCTGAGCCTACGCGTGTAGTATAAGCTTTAAAAATACCAAATACTTCTCCAATTCTATTTGGCGCAACTCCCAATCCAGTACAAGCTCCAGCGGCAGTAGTATTAGATGAAGTTACAAATGGATATGTGCCAAAATCTATATCTAATAATGACCCTTGTGCACCTTCTGCCAAAATAGTTTTTTTATTTTTTACTGCATTATTTAAGAATTCTTCACTATCAATAAAAGATAATCTTCTTAGTTTTTCTACTCCTTTAGAAAACTCTTCTTCTAATTCTTCTAGGTTATATTGAATATCTACATTAAAGAAATCTAACAATTCAATATGCTTTTTTGTTAGTGCTTGGTATTTGTCTTTCCAATTATCTAATTCAAGATCACCAACTCTCATCCCATTTCTTCCAGTTTTATCCATATAAGTTGGACCTATTCCTTTAAGGGTAGAACCTATCTTAGCTTTTCCTTTTGAAGTTTCTGAGGCTGCATCTAATAATCTATGTGTTGGAAGTATTAAATGGGCTTTCCTAGATATAAGAAGTTTTGATTCATAATCAATTTCATGTCTATCGAGATTTTCTAATTCCTTTTTAAAGATTACTGGATCTATGACCACTCCATTACCAACTACATTTAAAGCAGTTTTATGAAAAATTCCTGATGGAATTGTATGAAGAACATGTTTGTGACCATCAAATATTAGTGTATGCCCTGCATTAGGTCCACCTTGAAATCTAGCGATGATATCATAGTTCTTTGTAAGAACATCAACAATTTTTCCTTTTCCTTCGTCTCCCCATTGTAGTCCTAGTAATAAATCTACCCCCATGAAATATAATTCTATTAAATATTAATTTTTTGATTGTTTTTTTGTTCCGTAAAAGTAAAGTGAATGATTATGAATGTTTATGTCAAAAACTTCTTCAATTGTTTTTTTTATAATCTGAATTCTTGGATCGCAAAACTCTTTAACTTCTCCAGAATCTGTAAGAATAACGTGGTCGTGTTGTTTGTCAAAATAGCTTTTTTCATATCTAGCCATAGATTGGCCATCAAATTGGTGTTTTCTGACTAGCCCGCAATCCAATAATAAGTCTATAGTATTATACAAAGTAGCTCTGCTTACACGATAGTTTTTATTTTTCATGTTGATATACAAAGATTCAATATCAAAATGTTCGTCTACATCATATATTTCTTGAAGAATAGCAAATCTCTCTGGAGTTTTTCTGTGTTTGTTCTCTTCCAGAAAGGTAGTAAACACTCTTTTTACAACTTCTTGATTATTTTTTGAGACCATATTATTACTTTATAAGTGAAACAAATTTAATATTATTATTTGATGTAAAGGATAGTTTTTTCAGAAGGTTATTTACATTGTATTAACACGTTCAACTTTTTTAATACCTTCTACTTTTTTTATGCGTTCAATTAATTTGTTTAGTTGGGTTATGTTTCTAACACTTATGGATAATTTGCCATCAAAAACACCTTCATTTCCAGCAATATTGATGCTATGAATAAAAACATCCATAGTGTTAGAAATTATTTTAGTTAAGTTGTTTACTATTCCCTTGTTGTCTTCCCCACTTAATTTTAAGATAGCTTTAAATTCTTGATTGGTTGAATCTATCCACTTTGCTTTAATAACTCGGTAAGCATAGTTAGATTGAAGAGAAATAGCATTAGGACAATCTTTTTTGTGAATTTTTATCCCTTCATTTATAGTTATAAAACCAAAAACTTTATCTCCTGGAATTGGCTTACAACATTTAGATGAAGTGAAGTCTAATTTTTCTTCTTCTTGTCCAAAAACCAATCCATCATATTTTGTAGAAACTTCTTCTTTATTTATTAACTCTTTTGAAGGCGCTCTAGATAAACGTTTTTTAAAGAAGTTAATAATCATATTGTTTCGCTGACTAACAAAGTTTTTTAATTTACTGTTATCTATAGCTCCTGTTCCTACTCTGAAAAATAAATCAAAACTAGTTTTTAACTTAAAAAAAACAACAAGCTCATTTAATAATTTTTCATCGAAATTAATTTTTAAATGACGAAGTTTTCGCACCAAAATTGCTTTGCCTTCCTCTGCTATTTTTTTCTCTTGTTCTTTTAGTGCTGATTTAATTTTAGTTCTAGCTCTAGCGGTAATAACAAAATCTAACCAACGTGCATTGGGTTTATTATTTGAAGTTGTGAAAACTTCAATTTGATCTCCACTCGAAAGTTCATGACTTAACGGAACTAATTTTCCATTTACTTTTACTCCTCTACATTTTAAACCGATATCGGTATGTATCGAAAAAGCAAAATCTAACGCTGAAGCACCTTTTGGAAGTGATTTTAAATCACCCTTTGGTGTAAATACATAAATTTCTTTAGCGTACAAGTTCAGTTTAAAATCCTCAACAAAATCTACTGCATTGATGCTTTGATTCTCCAAAGTTTCTTTCAAACGATTTAACCAGCCATCTAATCCATTTTCATTTTCTGTTCCTTGCTTGTATTTAAAATGAGCCGCATATCCTTTTTCCGCAATTTCATCCATTCTATTGGATCGAATTTGTACTTCAACCCATTTTGCTTCCGGGCCAACAACAGTAATATGAAGTGCCTCATAACCTGTAGACTTTGGTTGAGAAATCCAATCTCTAAGTCTCGAAGGGTTGGGTTTAAAATAATCAGTTACTATAGAGTAAATTTTCCATGCATCAAATTTTTCATCTTTGGAAGTAGGTTCAAAAATTATTCTGATGGCAAATTTGTCGTAAACCTCCTCAAAAGATACATTTTGCTTCCTCATTTTTCTGCGAATAGAAAAAATGGATTTAAAGCGACCTTTGATTTGATAGTTAAAACTTTCTCTACTTAAACCCTTATTTAAAATCTTTTCAAAGGTTTTAATGTAGTTGTCTTGATCTTCTTTGCTTTCACTTATTTTACTAACTATATCATTGTAAACGTCTGGTTCAGTATATTTTAATCCTAAATCCTCTAGTTCTGTTTTGATATTATACAATCCTAGTCTATGAGCTAGTGGAGCATATATATATAAAGTTTCAGACGCTATTTTTACCTGCTTATAAGCAGGCATAGCATCCATAGTTTGCATATTATGTAATCGATCAGCTACTTTAATTAATATTACACGAACATCATCGTGCAGGGTGAGTAGCATTTTTCTAAAATTTTCTGCTTGAATAGAATGATCCTTGTCTTTTTTTAAACTAGAAATCTTAGTAAGACCACTAACTATTCTAGCTACAGTTTCACCAAATAATTGTTCTATGTCATTTATGGTGTACTTAGTATCTTCAACCACATCATGAAGTAGCGCAGCTACGATAGAGACTGCACCCAGACCAATTTCATTAGCAACTATTTTTGCTACAGAAATTGGATGAAAAATGTAAGGCTCGCCCGTTTTTCTTCTTTGATTTGAATGAGCTTCTACAGATAAATTAAAAGCTTTTCTAATCAATAATTTATCTGATCTAGATAAAGTTTGATATGTTTCTTTTAAAAGATTCTTATATCGCTTAGCAATCTCTTTATTTTCTTCTTCTATGGTGGCTTTATATTCCAATAAATAAATTAAGTTATATTGTTTAACTAAATATTCTTTGGTTGATTATACTATAAATTATTAATCAAGAATATACAATGAATGTAGTATAAAAAATAACTATGAGCAAATTTTTAAGATCAGTTTATTTTTTTTAAATTTTTAATTCTCTCTAAAAGTGTAGGGTGTGAAAAATGAAAGAATACATAGAGATAATGTGGTGTTAGGTTGCTCAAACTATTTTTAGAAAGTTTTTTTAATGAGCTAATTAGAGGTGAAGCTGAAAATGTGTTTTTAGCATAATTATCTGCTTGATATTCAAACTTTCTAGACATATAATTCATGAAAATTCCTAAAATTTGGGATACAGGAGAATATAAAATACCAAATGCAATTAAGCCAATATGAAAACTGGGAAGTGAAACGCCTAATGCTAATGATAATAGTGGTGTTTTAATTAATAATGATAATACAAATAAAGCAAATCCAGTTAATATAATAGATGATGTTAAATTATAAAGTATATGTTTTCTTTTATAATGTCCTACTTCGTGAGCTAATACAGCAACTATTTCATCATTTTCTAAATCGTTTATAAGAGTATCATATAGTGTAATTCTTTTTTGATTTCCAAATCCAGAAAAATAAGCATTAGCCTTAGTAGATCGCTTGGATCCATTAAGAACATAAATGTCATGAGCTTTAAAACCAACAGAATTTACATATTTTATAATGTCATTTTTCAGATCACCTTCCTCTAAAATGGTCTGCTTATTAAATAATGGAACTATGAGCTTGGAGTAAAACATATTTAAGAAAACTGAAAAAGAAGAGATTAATAGCCATGAGTAAATCCAAAAATAATTTCCAGTAAATTCATAAAACCATGTGATGATAGATAGGATAGAGCCACCTAAAATAATAGTCATTAAAAGGCCTTTAATTTTATCTA
>JADFAM010000075.1 GCA_015665265.1 Flavobacterium sp. | reverse complement strand
TTCATAAAGAAAAAACAAGACTACAGAGCTAGGGGAGTGCTTATGGCTTCTATTTTAACAGCTTTAATTACCTTTGTATTAAAGTTTTTATAGCAACAAAACAATTTTTATCAATTGAAGTGTGGTATTTTTATATAGATATCTACTCGATTTAATTTTCATTTAAATGAAATATTATATCATAGCCGGTGAAGCATCTGGAGACTTACATGGTTCTAATCTAATGAAAGCTTTGATCAAAGAGGATGGCGAAGCAGAAATAAGATTTTGGGGAGGAGACTTAATGAGCGAAGTGGGAGGTACTCTAGTGAAACATTACAAAGAAAGGGCTTTCATGGGGTTTGTAGAAGTATTCATGAATATTAGAAAAATCCTTGGGATGATGTCTTTCTGTAAAAAAGACATTATAAATTTTGAACCTGATGTACTTATTTTTATTGATAATTCTGGTTTCAATCTAAGAATAGCTTCCTGGGCTAAAACGTTAGCATATAAAACACATTATTATATTTCTCCTCAAGTCTGGGCTTCAAGAGCTAATAGGGTAGAAAAAATTAAAAAGGTGGTAGATCATATGTATGTAATCTTACCTTTTGAAAAAGATTTTTATAAAAAATATGACTACGATGTTACATTTGTAGGACATCCTTTAATAGATGCTATTTCTGATATTAATCAAATAGACGAAACCTTATTTAGAAAAAAACATAACTTATCAAATAAGCCAATTATTGCTTTGTTACCTGGTAGTAGAAAGCAAGAAATTTCCAAAATGTTATCTGTTATGTTGTCATTAGTTGATGATTTTCAACAATATGAATTTGTAATAGCTGGCGCTCCAAGCCAGCGTTTAGATTTTTATAAAAGAATAATTGGTTCTAAAAATATAGCTTTTGTAGACAATAAAACCTACGACTTATTAAGTGTTTCATATGCGGCATTGGTTACCTCTGGAACCGCAACTTTAGAAACAGCTTTATTTAAAGTTCCTCAAGTTGTTTGTTATAAAGGAAGTATCATATCTTATCAAATAGCAAAAAGAATTATAACGCTTCGCTTTATTTCTCTGGTAAACTTAATTATGGATAAAGAGGTAGTTAAAGAACTAATTCAAAAAGATTTTACAAAAAAGAATTTGACCAAAGAATTAGCTATGATTCTCGATGATACTCATAGATCCAAAATTTTTGAAAATTATTATCAATTAGAGCAAAAATTAGGTGGAAAAGGAGCTTCTAAAAATACTGCAACATCTATCATATCAAAATTAAATTAGTAATTTTTTTTTAGTAACTTTAGGTTGCTATGAAAAAGTTACTTGGATATCTTCCTTTTCACTTTTTACTATTTCTTATTGCAGGTATTAGTTGTCAGTTTTACACTGATTATTGGAATAATGGAATAGTAATTTCTGCATGTATACTTATCTTTTTATCTCTTACAGCTTATTGGCAGAGAAAAACACTATTTTTTGTTTTCATCACATGGATCACTTTTTTTTTAACAGGAATGATTCTTGTGTATGAGAATGATACAACAAATCACACTAATTATTTTGAAAAAAATCTAAAAAATACCTCAAAAGTAATCTTAGCAATAGATAAAGTTCTTAAGCCTGGAAATTACCATCATAAATATGTGGCTGATGTTGTTCAAGTAGATAGCAAGAAAACTATTGGGCATGTTCTACTTAACATAGAAAAAGATAGTACGCCATTACTGTTTCATACAGGTGATCTTGTGTTTTTAAAAAATAAATTTCAAGATATAAAGTCATCATTAAATCCACACCAGTTTAATTATAAAAACTATTTAGCAAAACAAGGAATTTACCAACAAGTTTATGCTACAAAACAAGAACTCTTGTTGTTAGATCAAACCTCAACATCCTTTTTAGGGTTTATAGCTGCCTTACGTTTAAAAATTCAGCAATCATTGCAGCAATATGACTTTTCAGAAGATGAATTAGCTGTAATGAACGCATTATTATTGGGTCAACGACAAGAAATTTCTAAAGAACTCTCAGATAACTATTCAAAAGCTGGTGCCATTCACATTTTGGCTGTATCTGGATTACATGTTGGGATTATTTTATTAATACTCTCTTTTGTGTTAAAACCCCTAGAGAGAGTTAATAAGGGCAAATTAATTAAATTAGTGTTAGTGATCTTATTTCTATGGTTTTTTGCCGTATTAGCAGGAATGTCTGCTTCAGTAACAAGAGCTGTAACCATGTTTTCAGCAATAGCTTTAGGCCAATTTTTTAACAAAAGAAATGCTGTAGAACATTCTTTGATTTTTTCTATGTTTATCATATTGTTATGGAAACCATTATTTTTATTCGATGTTGGTTTTCAATTAAGTTACACCGCTGTTTTTGGAATTATTTGGGTTCAACCAGTCTTGTATCAATTATGGAAACCAACTTTTTTTATAGTAGATAAAGGATGGCAATTAATTTCTGTTTCTGTCGCAGCTCAACTGGGTGTTTTACCAATAAATCTTTTTTATTTCCACCAATTTCCAGGATTATTTTTTATTTCTAATCTAATCATTATTCCTTTTTTAGGAGTCATTTTAGGACTAGGGTTAGTAGTCTTAGTACTTTCATATGTGTCTATTTTGCCAGTCTTTTTAGAGGGTTTTTATGGAGATGTCATTTCAATTCTCAATAAGGTAGTTACTTTTGTGGCTAGGCAAGAAAAATTTTTATTTTCAGAGATTTCATTTTCAGTAATAAAAATGATTTTTTTCTACTTACTTATCATCTTAGGATTTCAGCTATTTTTAAAATTGAATACAAAACGGTGTTTTCTTTTTCTTGGCTCCATACTAGCTTTTCAATGTGTCTTTATCCTCGAGAAATACACAATAGCTCAAAAGAGTGAACTTATTGTATTTCATAAAAGTAAAAATACAATTATAGGGAAAAGAAAAGGGAGTAGTTTTGAGGTATATCATTCTATGGATTCTTTACAAATTAGTTCTCAGAAATTATTGATAAACTATAAAGTTGGAGAGAATATTTCTAGCCAGAACTATCATAAGTTGTCGAACTTAATGTATTACAAAAAACAAGTTGTTTTAATTATAGAAAAAGATGGGTTGTATGATATTAAAGAGTTAAATAGCCCAATAGTAGTATTAAGAGAATCTCCAAAAATTAATTTACAAAGACTAGCAGAAAAACTTAAGCCAGCTATTATCATAGCTGATGGTTCAAATTATAAAAGTTATATTGAAAATTGGAAGGCTACTTGTAAAAATTTAAAGATACCTTTTTGGACTACTTACAATCAGGGGGCCTATATTTTAAACTAAAAAAAAGATTAACCGTGCTGTTAGTAACAATAATTATTTAGTTTTAGGCACTTTTTTATAAATTACTCTTAAACGTTTTTATATACTCTTTCCATGTGTTAGTTTTGTATTTTTTACTACCAAAATAAGTGATAACTTGCTCCATAATGTCAGGAGTTAGATAACCGGGAACCCTGTCTAATAATTCTAGATTTTCATTCATAAAAACAGTGGTTGGATAGCTTAACTTTCCATTCAGTAAACTTGCAGTAAATTCATGGTATCCGTTTCTTCCGGAAGGTTTAAATTTAAAGGTATACTCTTTATAAATTAGGTCTTCCCTTTGTTCACCATCTAACTTTACAGGATAAAAATTTTCATTGATGTAAGAAGTGATTATTTTATTGCTGTAGGTAATTCTATCCATTTTTTTACAATAACCACACCAATCAGTATACACATCAATTAACATGGGTTTTGGGTTTTCTTTTGTTAATTTGACAGCTTCTTCAAAAGATATCCAGTTTACTTTTTGAGCAGACAGTTTGCTAGCTAAAAAAAACAAAACAAAGATGATAACTATTTTTTTCATGATTATTAAATAATAACAGAATAGAGTAACAAATTTACATAAAAAAAGAAAGCATCGATAACGATGCTTTCTCTATGTTTTATAAATTTTTGTTAACGAACCCCATGCATTAGTTTTTTTAGTAAGGGATGTAGCGCAAAAGATATTAGACCTAAAACAATAGGAACTATTGTGAAAATTAAGAAGAAATAAGAAAGACCGCTCTCCTGAGATATTTTTTCAATATCACCTCCAATATAATGGGCTAATTTATTTCCTATAGCGATGGCTAAGTAGTATACTCCAAACATGAATGCAACCATTCTGGCTGGAACTAATTTACTTAAGTAGGATAGACCCATAGGAGACAAACATAATTCGCCTAACGTATGAAATAAATAAGCTAGTACTAACCATATCATGCTTAGTTTAGCAGTTTGTGCTCCTAATGGAATGTCTTTTGTAGCAAATGCTAAAAAACCAAACCCAATAGCCATAATAATTAAACCTAGTCCGTATTTTACTGATGCTGGAGGATTATACTTACTATCCCATAGTTTTGTAAATAGCGGAGCAAAGATGATAATGAACAAAGAATTTAAAATGGCAAACCAAGTAATAGGCACCTCTGTTTCAGTTGCTTGAAATTCTATGTACAATTTATAAATGATGATTACCCAAACTATTAAAAAACTAATCCCTAAAATAATATTGGACAGACTAATTTTACTGAATGTTTTATTAAACAACTTTACAAGTACATAGGTGATTACTAGCATAGGAACTACAGTTACTATCAAATCAATCACTTTAAATACACTCCCTGCAGTACCCTCTAAAATTCTATCTGTAAAATCTCTTGTATAAATTGGTAACGAACCTGCCGCCTGCTCAAAAGCGGCCCAAAAGAAAATGGTAAACAAACAAAAAATTGTAAAGGCAATCATTCTATCACGTTCTATTCTTGTATATCTAGGAATTCTTACAACTAATAAAATAATAAACGTTATGGCCGCTACAAGTGCAAAGAATAACGAATCAGACATTCCTGCTATTGAGAAATTAAGAGCGTTGATGTTCCCTAATTTACTTAAAGGGTCATTGATAATAAATATTAAAGCTGAAATGATAAAAATACCAATCAATGCATAATCAAGCATTGAAAATGGATTCAATTTCTCCTCAGTTTTATTCTTACTAGTTGTGTTGGTAGTATTTGACTCTATTTTTTTTGGTTTATCACCTAGGCTACCAAAAATAGATTGCGCATAATAAAATTGTAACATTCCTAAAAACATAAAGATTCCTGCTAAACCAAAACCATAGCTCCATCCTATTTTTTCTCCTACCCATCCACATAGCATGATCCCTATAAAAGCGCCAGCATTAACACCCATGTAATAAATATTATAGGCACCATCTTTTTTATCATCTTTACCGGCATACATCTTTGAAATAATAGAAGTCATATTCGGCTTAAAAAAACCATTACCAACAATTAATAAAGCAATACCTATGTATAAAAATGTAGGAGTTTCAAGAGCCATGGAAGCATGTCCTAATGTCATTAAAAGTGCTCCAATAACAACAGCCATTCTGTAGCCTATTTTATTATCTGCTAGCCAACCTCCAACAATTGGAGTTAAGTAGACAAATAAAGCGTAGGTTCCCAACAGAGATAATGCTGCAGAGGTATCCCACCCCCAACCAGGGTTATTTCCTGCAATGGCTCCTGTTAAAAATATTACTAATATGGCACGCATTCCGTAATAAGAAAAACGTTCCCACATTTCTGTAAAAAATAAAACAAAAAGTCCGGCAGGGTGCCCAAGAACTTTGTCTTTAAACATATTTTCGATATCAGTTGTCATAATTTTTTGATGTAATTAATGATAAAATTTTATCTAATTATTACTAGTTTACTTCTAATTCTTCTGCACCATGAGTTAATCTTTTTAGAGGTTTTAATATAGCTATGATTAATAGACCAAAAATTGTACAAAAAATAGCAATTCCAGTAAATACTTCAAATTCTCCAGCATCTTTAGATAATTCACCAACTAGTCCCGCTACTTTGTTTCCTAACCCTGTTGCAGCAAAGTAAGCTCCCATCATAAAAGAAGCATATTTTAATGGTGCTAATTTTGTTATGAAAGATAATGCAACTGGTGAAGCACATAATTCGCCTATAGTATGAAACAAGTATGCCAATACTAACCAAATCATAGCTGATTTTTCAACAATTTTATCACCATCCATTACAACTTCGGTACTTGCTTTACTCATAAAGAAAAAACCAAAAGCCATAATAATTACTCCAATAGCCATTTTAAATAACGAAGAAGACTCTTTCCCTTTTTTAGCCCATTTATACCAAAAACTTCCTATGGCAGTCCCAAGAATTATAATGAAAAAAGCATTGATTGATTGAAATACTGCCGCTGGAACTTCATTTCCTATAAGGGGTAATGAAAAAGACAACATTCTGTCGGTTTTTTGTTCGGTATATAAACTCATTAAGCCACCAGCTTGTTCAAAGGCACCCCAAAAAACAATAATTATTAAAAAAGATAAAAACATAACAAGCATTCTATCTTTTTCCTTTTTGTTTAATGGTTTTTTCATCACATCTTTGTTTAAAGAATCTTTAGCACCAAGAAAATCACCAACACCTGTTAGGTATTTTAAACCATAAAAGTACATAACCTGCCCTAAAGCCATTCCAATACCAGCCAATCCAAAACCATAATGCCAGCCCCATTTAGCAGCAACAATTCCAACGATTAAAGCTCCTAAAAAAGCTCCTAAATTAATACCAATATAGAATACGTAAAAACCTATATCTCTTCTGTCATCACCTTCTTTGTATAAACCACCTACCATGGTAGATATATTTGGTTTTAACATTCCTACACCTAAAACAATTAAAACTAACCCAGTAAAAAAGGCCCATTGCGCATCAACTGCAAGGATTCCATGACCAAGACAAAGTAAAAGCCCTCCAATCATCACTGCTTTTTTCTGACCAATAAATTTATCAGCTATCCATCCTCCGGGAATAGAAGTTAAATAAACAAACATAGTGTAGGTTCCGTAAAAAGATAAGGTTTCAGCATTTGACCAACCATATCCAGATTGTGGATCACCCATAATAACAGGTGCAGCCAAAAATAATGTAAGTATTGCTCTCATACCATAGTAGGAAAACCGCTCCCACATTTCTACAAAAAATAATACATACAATCCTGCTGGATGTCCAAAGATTTCTTTTTCGTGTGGTTGTTTCATAGTTGTATTCATCAGTTTACTTGTTTACGTTTTATTTTTGTATTCTAATTTTTTATTAAATGTTGAGCGATGAAGTTAGTCATTTTATGATACAAATGTAGGCGAGTGTTCTCACCTTTTCTAATTCCATGAGCTCTGTCTGGATACATGGCTATCTCAAAAGGTTTGTTAGCCGCTACCAATGCGTTAATCATTCTCCTAGAATTTTGTACATGAACATTGTCATCTCCTGTCCCATGAACTAATAAATAATTACCTTGAAGTTTATCTGCATAATTTATTGGAGAATTGTCATCATAACCACTAGCATTTTCTTGGGGTGTTTGCATATAACGTTCTGTATATACCGTATCGTAAAATCGCCAAGAGGTTACAGGAGCAACTGCTATGGCAGTTGTAAAAATATCATTCCCTTTTAGAAGACAATTGGTACTCATGAAACCACCATAACTCCAACCCCATATACCAATATTATTTTCATCTATGTAGTTTCGTTCTGCTAATTTTTTGGCAGCAGCAATTTGATCTTCTACTTCATATTTACCTAATTCTTTTTGAGTTATTTTTTTGAAATCTCTCCCTTTTAAACCTGTTCCTCTTCCATCTACACAAACAATAATCATCCCTTTCTGAGCTAATAGTTGATGCCAATAGTCATTGGTCCCATTCCATCTATTAGCAACCTGTTGAGAACCAGGTCCTGAATATTGAAACATCAGAAGTGGGTATTGTTTTTGTTCATCAAAATCAAGAGGCTTAATCATCCACATATTAAGATCATTTCCATTGATATTGATAGTTGAAAATTCTTTTGGACTAATGCTATAAGTTAACAACTTATCTTCTAAGCTTGAGTTGTCTTTAATCACCTTAATCATAGTTCCCTCAGCTGAGTAAAGCGAATAAATAGGAGGTATTTCTGTAGTTGAGTACGTGTTAATAAAGTAATTTAAATTTCTGCTAAACGCAGCAGTGTTTGTTCCAGCCTTGTTACTTAATAATTTTTTAGTTGTTCCGTCTAAACGAATGCTATAAACACCTCTATTAATAGCCCCGTTTTCTACAGATTGATAGTAGATAGTTTTCTTTTCTTTATTAAAACCATAATATTTAGTTACTTCCCAATTGCCCTTGGTAATTTGATTGATAAGTTTTCCATTAAAGTCGTAATGATAAATATGATTGTAACCATCTTTTTCGCTGGTCCATATAAAACTATTGTCCTCTAAGAATGTAAGATCATTTTTCACACTTACATACGCATCATCCTTTTCATTCAGTAAAAGAGATGAACTAGTATTTAGTGCATTTATTTTGTGAAGTTTTAAATCATTTTGGTGTCGATTTAAAGTAGTAGCAATTAGAATAGGGTTAGAATTAGACCATTGTATTCTTGGAATGTATTCATAATTACCTAAAGCTATTTTCTTTGATTTTCTAGCTTTTAAATTATAGGTGTGCAGCGAAACTTTTGCATTGTCTTCTCCTGCTTTAGGATATTTAAACACATGTTGGGTAGGGTATAGCTGATTTCCAGTAATCCCCATAGAAAATTCTTTAACCTTAGATTCGTTAAAACGTAAAAAAGCAATAAACTTACTGTCATTACTCCATTCAAAAGCTCTAACAAAACCAAATTCTTCCTCATACACCCAATCATTAGTTCCATTGATTATATGATTGTATTTTCCATCGTAAGTAACTTGTATAGTGGTATTTGTGGTTAAGTCTAAAATGAATAGATTGTTGTTTTTTGCATAAGCTACTTTTTTACTATCAGGAGAAAAGGTTGGTTCTTGAATCTGTTTTCCAATTAAGCGAATTTTTTTTGAGTTAACAGTATATACATAGTAGGTTCCTTTTGTAGATCTTCTGTAAACCTTTTCGATATTTTTTCCTAAAATTAATTTTGATTCATCGTTGTTAAATGAATAGGACTCAAATTTTTGTAAATTGCTTATGGTTTTTCCATCTACAACAGTTGCTACCTTCTCTAAATTTAAGTAACTATATTGATCTACTGTAGTAAACCCATTTTCATCTCTATTTAAAAGAGAATAATAGTCTCCGTTCATAGAATTTAAGGCATTCATTCTGTTTGTAGAGAACGTAGATCCCCAGATATCTTCTACTGTTATTTTTTGTGTTCTTGAAGCCTTATTTGAATTATTTGAGGTTGGTTGCTCACAATTAAAAAGAAGTGTGATGACAGCTAAAATGAATAATTTTTTCATTCTATAATTACATATTTAGGAATTGAGTGCCAAGTTTACGGAAAAATCGTCAAAAAAACTTTAAAAACAGTATAAATATTGAATTCATATTACTGTTTTCATTGTTTCATTTATCTTTGCCTCATACTATAAAATGACATCGATGTCTAAAATGATTTCCGGATTTTCTAAACTAACCAAAGAAGAAAAAATTAATTGGTTAGCTACTAATTATTTTACAGATCAAACAGAAATAATTTCTACGATAAAAAAATATTGGAATTCAGATGAATTATTGCAACAATTACACGATGATTTCATAGAAAACACCATTTCTAACTTTTATTTACCCTATGGTGTTGCGCCTAACTTTCTTATAAACAATACCTCTTATACAATTCCTATGGTTATTGAGGAAAGTTCTGTAGTGGCAGCAGCTTCATTAGTGGCTAAATTTTGGAGTACAAGAGGAGGTTTTAAAGCTGAAGTGCTTTCTACCACTAAAATAGGTCAGGTACATTTTATGTATGATGGAGATAAAAGTGAATTGATACAGTATTTCAATTCAAAAAAAGAGCTTTTTAAAATAGCTACAGCATCCATTACAAAAAATATGGAAAAACGTGGTGGAGGTATTCTAGATATTCAATTGATAGATAAAACTGAGAAACTACCAAACTACTATCAAATTCATGTCACTTTTGAAACCGTAGATTCTATGGGGGCAAATTTTATTAATTCTTGTCTAGAGGCCATAGCTAAAGAATTTAGAAGTGATGCTGTAGAAATAGTAATGAGTATTTTATCCAATTACGTTCCAGAATGTTTAGTTAGAGCGGAAGTAAGTTGTACTATTGAAGAATTAGGTGGAAAAAATCCCCAACAATTTGCAAAGAAATTTCATCAAGCTGTTCAGATTGCTAGCGTAGAACCCCACAGAGCTGTCACACATAATAAAGGGATAATGAATGGTATTGATGCAGTTGTATTAGCTACCGGTAACGATTTTAGAGCCATTGAAGCAGGAGTGCATGCTTATGCTTCTAGGTCTGGACATTATACCAGCTTAACACATTGTGAAATTACCAATGGTATTTTTCGTTTTTGGATAGAAGTTCCATTGGCTGTTGGAACCGTAGGAGGCCTAACTTCTTTACATCCTCTAGCAAAATTATCATTAGGAATGTTACAACAACCCTCTGCAAAAGAATTAATGATGATTATGGCAACTGCAGGCTTGGCTCAAAACTTTGCAGCTTTGCGAGCTTTAACCACTAAAGGAATACAGCATGGTCATATGAAAATGCATCTGATGAATATTTTAAACCAATTGGGTGCAAATGATCAGGAGAAAACAGTAATAGCTAATTATTTTGAGGGCAAAACAGTGACTCATAGTGCTGTGGTTGATAAGTTTGAAGAAATAAGAAATACCAAATAATCTTGAATACATTCTACTCTAACGGAAAATTATTACTCACTGCAGAATATCTTGTGTTAGAAGGAGCTACTGCTTTGGCAGTTCCTACCAAATTTGGGCAAGATTTATCAGTAGAAAAAATTAAGGAACCGCAATTAATTTGGGGAAGTTTCACCAAAGCAGGAGATTGTTGGTTTGAGGCTGTTTTTGAGTTACCAAAACTTAGATTAGTTAATGCTACATTTAATTCTGAAAAAGAGGGAAGTGCAGACTTTATTGCCGAAACACTTCAAGATATTTTAGTAGAAGCCAGAAAATTGAATCCAGAATTTTTACAATCTGAACAAGGGTTTCAAGTAAAAACTAACCTTACGTTTCCCAGAGATTGGGGTTTAGGAACTTCTTCTACATTAATTAATAATATTGCGCAATGGGCAAAAGTTGATGCTTTTCAGTTGTTGTGGAATTCATTTTCAGGAAGTGGATATGACATTGCCAACGCACAATATAATACTCCAATACTATATGGGGTTAAAAACCAAAAACCAGAAGTAAAACAAGTAGATTTTTTGCCTAGGTTTAGTGACCAGCTATTTTTTGTTCATTTGAATAAAAAACAAGATAGCAAAGACGGTATTGCTAGGTTTAAAGAAAAGCGAAAAAAAATACATAACGAAATACAACTTGTTTCAGAAATTTCTAAACAACTCATTCATGAACAAAAGCTTTCAGAATTTGAAAAACTCATAAATGAACATGAAAAAATTATTTCCTCGATTATTGAGTTGCCTACAGTGAAAGAATGCTTGTTTCCTGACTATTTTGGAACTCTGAAAAGCCTTGGTGCATGGGGTGGAGATTTTATTTTAGCCACTGGAGATAAAAACACTCCTCACTATTTTAAAGCTAAAGGATACACTACAATTCTTAGGTATTCAGATATGGTGTTATGAAAAAAGTAATCATTATTGGTGGAGGTGCCGCAGGATTTTTCACAGCAATTAATGCTAAAGAAATGAATCCTGAACTAGACATTACCATCCTAGAAAAAGGCAAAGAAGTACTGCAAAAAGTAAAAATTTCTGGGGGTGGACGTTGCAATGTTACCCACGCTTGTTTTGAGCCCAAAGAGTTGGTGCAATTTTATCCAAGAGGTGAAAAAGAATTATTAGGCCCTTTTCATCAATTTATGACAGGTGATACTTTTGAATGGTTCGAGAATAATGGAATTCCTCTAAAAATTGAAAAAGATAATCGTGTTTTTCCCGAATCCAACTCATCACAAACCATTGTAGATTGTTTTCTCAACAAAACGAAACGTTTAGGAATTTCTGTGCTGAAAAATCATGGAGTAACCACCATACAAAAGCAAGACAATTCTTGGCTAGTAATTACCAAAGAACAGCAGTTTGTTTGTGATGCTGTGGTCATGGCAGCAGGAAGTAGTAAAAAGGTTTGGGAGTTGTCAAAAGCGTTAAGACATTCCATTATTTCTCCAGTGCCCTCATTGTTTACTTTTAATATTAAAGATAATAGAATTAAAGACTTGTTAGGAATATCGGTTTCTAATGCTACTGTTCAATTAGTAGATACAAACTTAGAGGCTTCAGGCCCCTTATTAATTACACATTGGGGCATGAGTGGTCCTGCTATTTTAAAGCTCTCTGCTTTTGGAGCACGAGTGTTGGCAGAAAAAAATTATGAGTATCAAGTACAGGTAAATTGGCTCTCTAGACCTACTCATAAAATTGTAAATGTGTTGTTAAATTTAAAAAAGAAACACTCCAAAAAACAAGTCATTGTTCGATCTCCTTTTGAAGAGATTCCAAAAAGATTGTGGGAACGTTTTGTAATGGCTACAACTATTAAAACTACTTTTAATTGGGCAGATGTAAGTCATGATCAGATAGATGCCCTGGCAAATCAACTGACTAAAAGTATTTTTACTGCCAAAGGGAAAAGTACATTTAAAGAAGAGTTTGTAACAGCCGGTGGAGTAGATTTAAAAGAGATTAATTTTAAAAACTTTGAAAGTAAATTACAAAATAATTTATTTTTTGTAGGTGAAGTTTTAAATATTGACGCAGTTACTGGCGGCTTCAATTTTCAGAATGCTTGGACAGGAGGCTGGTTGTGTGCAAAAGCACTAGCTAGCAGATAAACTTAAACTGGTAATTAAATGTGACTATTTTTTTGTAGTTAAGTTCGTTAATAAACCATCTAAGTGTTCTCGATTAAAATATTTTCCTTGCTTAATCACCGCATTAATTTGTTTGGTATTGTTAATGTCCTCCAGAGGGTTTGCATCAAGAATTACTAAATCTGCCCAATTGTTTATTGCAATTTTTCCTAACTCTTTTTCTAAATTAAAGTATGCTGCAGGGTTTGTGGTGGCACTTTTCAAAGCCTCTAAAGGAGATAAGCCAGCTTCTACTAAAACTGCTAACTCTTCGTGAAGGCTAAGTCCTGGTGTTAAAAAGAAAATTGGGGTATCTGTACCCGCCATAATTTTAATTCCCTTTTCATGAACTCTTTTGGTCATATTAAACATCCATTTAGCATATTTTTCATCAAATGGTTTTACCTCAGATTTTACTAGATTGTTGATGTAGTTTAACCACTGTTCTTTAATATTTTTAGGTAAATAGGAAAAACTTTTTTGCCAATCCTTTGCGGCAAAGGGTCTTCTTGCAAAAGCGGTATTTAATGTGAGTGTTGGAATTTGCCAAGTATCATTTTTTTTCAAGACTTCTAAAACTTCATTTGCTTTATTTACATCAAAATTTTTAAGAGCGATCTCTCTTTGTTTTTTGTGTATTCTTGAGCGCAAAACACCTCCTTTATCCTCCTTTCCAGAGGCTAATAGTTGTTGTCTTTCTAGTAATAATTCATCTGAATTAGAGGCAGAAGACAATTCTAAGTTTCTAAAATGCTCCATGCTGTTTAATCCCGCATTGGAGGCACCAATTACATCCATACTTAATGGTACATGTCCAGTTACTTTTAGTCCTTTTTCTTTAGCAAGTTTTGTGACCTCTTTAAATTGTTCTGGAGTTAACATTTCATATGCCTTAAGGAAATCTACTTTCAAACTATCTAATTCGATAATTTTGTTAGTTACATCCTCAACAGTTTTTAATCCAACAGATAAAGGAGGATGACTGTGATCACTCCCATCATACACATTTGGGTTACCATCAAGAAGTGGCCCAGCTACCATTACTCTTGGAGTATCTGTAGGGTTGGCTAACGATTTTTCTTTCCAAGTATTTACAAAATTAATATCTCCCCCTGTATCTCTCACACTAGTAATACCATAAGCTAAAAATAAATCCAACATATTAGGAGCCATTTCTTTGATAAAAGAAAAGTGAATATGAGCATCCCATAACCCAGGAATCATATACTTCCCTGTGCCATCTATAATGGTATTTTCTTTGGCTAATTGAAGGTCTTGAGAAGGAGAAATTTGAATTATTTTTCCTGCTTTAATAATAATTGTTTGGTTTTCTAATAATCCAATTTCAGGATCAATGGTGGAAATATTTTCAATACAAAGTGCGTCTTCAAAAAATACTTCAGAATTCTGACAGCTAAAAAGTGTACAAAATAAAATTAACAATGTTAATTGTGATCTTATTGAATATGCTAGTATTTTCATATTAATTATTTTTTTATTACGAAAATAGAAGATTTTTTTTAAAATTACATTGAAACTCTCGT
This sequence comes from Flavobacterium sp., assembly GCA_015665265.1. Lineage (GTDB taxonomy): Bacteria > Bacteroidota > Bacteroidia > Flavobacteriales > Flavobacteriaceae > Polaribacter. The sequence continues at coordinate 3,549 of JADFAM010000075.1, read as the reverse complement.
GATGGACTATGGTAAAGAAAAATTAGGAAATTAAATATCCTATTAAGCAAGTTCTCCTCTATGGGGTTTCAAAGCATCTCTGTATACTTTCATGTCAGATTCATTAACTACTATAAAGGCAGCACACAGCATAGGGTTCAATTCTTTGATATCTATCTCATGAAATGGGAGATTTTCAATTGTAGCAAATTCTTTTAAATGAATGGTGTGGTGTTTTGCAGTCTCTAGGGCATCCGGACCTCTAAAATCCCATAATAATTTTATTTTTCTTTCCAATTGAATACAATTTAAAACAAAAATACCCATTTTTATTCATATATAGGTATTGTATTAATTATGAAAATGTCCTTTAAAAGTTAACTGATGCATAAGTCAAAAACTGCTATATTTGTATCAAAATCTAAGGCTTGGATACACAGCAATTTATTCCGAATTCTCTTCAAAATAAAACAACAAAAACTTCATTTACTTGGAAAACACCTAGCAATATTGCATTGGTGAAATATTGGGGGAAAACAGATCCTCAAATTCCAAAAAATGCTTCCATAAGTTTTACGTTAAGTAACAGTCATACTATTACCACTATAGATTTTAAATCAAAAAATAATTCTGAAGCTAATCATAATGAAATTAACTTTGAGTTGTTTTTTGAAGGGAAAAAGAAAGAAGATTTTAAGCCGAAAATTGCGAAATTCTTTGAAAGAATTCGAGAATATTGCCCATACTTAACCACTTATACTATGGTAATACATTCAGAGAATTCTTTCCCTCATAGTAGTGGTATTGCTTCTTCAGCAAGCGGTATGAGTGCTATTGCTATGTGTTTAATGAGTTTAGAGAAATCGTTAAGTTCTGTTGAGTTAACAGATGAATTTATATACAAAAAAGCATCTTTCTTGGCGCGTCTAGGATCTGGAAGTGCCAGTAGGAGTATAGAAGGTCCTTTGGTGGTTTGGGGAAACCATCCGGCCATTAAAGGGAGTTCAGATGTATTTGGAATACCATTTCCTTATGAAGTTCATGAAGTTTTTAAAAACTATCATGATGCAATTTTATTAGTAGATAAAGGAGAAAAGCAAGTAAGTAGTACTGTTGGTCATGATTTAATGTATAATCATCCATTTGCAACTCAAAGATTTAATCAAGCCAATGAAAATTTAGCGACCATTTCAGAAATTTTACAAAACGGAGATATAAACTCTTTTATAAATTTGGTAGAAAGTGAAGCTTTGAGTTTGCACGCGATGATGCTAACAAGTAACCCCTATTTTATCTTAATGAAACCAAATACCTTAGAAATAATCAATGCCATTTGGAGGTTTAGAAACAACACTGGTAGTAAGGTGTGTTTCACTTTAGATGCTGGTGCTAATGTTCATGTTTTGTATCCAGCTAATGAATCGGAAACTGTAACTCAATTTATTGATAATGAGCTTTCTAAGTTCTGTCAAAAAAATCATTATATTTGTGATACTGTAGGTTTGGGAGCCATTAAATTATAGTTTATATATGAAGACCTTACTTTCTAAATTTTCTGTTTTAAGCACTCTTGTGCTTATTTCATTTCTTTTTTTATCGTTTTCACAAGGTGTTGTTTGGTTAGATGAAAATCATAATCAAGTAACTCAAGAGAATGGTAAATTTTACAGACCAATTCCTGAGAAAAAGAGAAACGGATACTTGATTGTTGATTTTTATAAAAATGGGACAAAGTATAGAGAAGGCAAAGCGGAGTCTCTAATTGCTAATAAAGAAGTATTCAAAGGGTTTGTGACTTATTTTTATCCTGATGGCTCTATTTCAAAAAAAGAAAAATATAAGAATGGGTTCCTAGATGGTCCTTATAAAGAATATTACCCAACGGGAGAAGTTAAAGTTGAAGGTGTTTATGGAGAGGGTCAAAAACAAAGAGCCTGGAAAATATATTATAAGACAGGAAAAATTAAAACAAAAGGAAAGTATAGGAATGATGAAAAGGTTGGAGAATGGACAACTTTTTACCGAGATGTGTACTATCCTGATCAAAATTAATTTTATTGTATATTTGTTAAAAAAAATTATACCCTATGAAAGGTCCTTTGTTTTATGCTAAAATTTTGCTTTTTGGAGAATATGGTATCATAAAAGATTCCAAAGGTCTAGCTATACCCTTTAGTTCATATAAAGGGGCATTAAAGTCTTCGTCTAACCTTTCTGGGGAAGCACAAAAATCAAATAAAAATTTAATAAAATTATACGATTATTTAGAGGCTAATGCTTCAGAACTTGTAAGTTTTGATTTTACCTCTTTTAAAAATGATATTGGTTCTGGCATGTATTTTGATTCTTCCATACCTCAAGGTTATGGTGTAGGGAGTTCTGGGGCTTTAGTAGCTTCAATTTATGATCAATATGCTCATAATAAAATTACAATACTTGAAAATTTAACCAGAGATAAATTATTAAAGTTAAAAGAAATATTTTCATTCATGGAATCTTTTTTTCATGGGAAAAGCTCTGGTTTAGATCCATTAAATAGTTACCTAAGTTTACCCATATTAATTAATTCAAAAACAAACATTGAACCAGCTGGTATTCCATCACAAAAAGAAGGAAAAGGAGCCGTTTTTTTGTTAGATTCTGAACAGGTTGGTGAAACTGAACCAATGGTCAATATTTTTATGAATAAGATGAAGAATGAAGGGTTTAGAAAAATGCTAAACGAGGAATTTGTATCCTATACAGATGCATGTATTGATGATTTTCTTCATGGAAATATTAATTCATTATTTGGTAACGTCAAAAATTTATCTAAAGTAGTTCTTGCCAATTTTAAACCAATGATTCCAATGGCTTTCCATAAAATATGGGAACAAGGACTCAAAACCAATGATTATTATCTTAAGTTATGTGGTTCTGGTGGTGGTGGCTATATCCTTGGCTTTGCACAAGATTATGAAAAAGCTAAAAATTCTTTAAAAGACTATAAATTAGAATTGGTCTACAGATTTTAAATTCTTCGCTTATGAAGGGTGTAAATAAAACTTCATTATTGTATAAATTTTTCAGCTTACTTTCAGTAGTGAGAGGTTATAACATATTGGTACTTGTAATTGCTCAATATCTTGTATCAATTTATATTTTTTCCCCAAAAAAATCAATAACAACTGTCGTCTTTGATTTGCATCTATTGTTTGTCGTATTTTCAACTGTTTGCGTAGTAGCAGGTGGTTATATAATTAATAATTTTTATGATGTTAAGGCAGATATTATCAATAGACCTATTAAGTCTGGATTAGATAATTATGTGAAACAAGAAACCAAATTATCTATTTATTTCTTTTTAAATTTTATTGGAGTTTTGGTTGGTTTTTTAGTTTCATGGAAAGCAGCCTTGTTTTTTTCAATATACATATTTGGTATTTGGTTTTACTCACACAAATTAAAACGTTATCCTTTAACTGGTTTAATTACTGCCACACTACTTACCATATTACCTTTTTTTGTCACTTTTGTTTACTTCAGAAATTTTTCTAAGATCATTTTTGTTCATGCTTTTTTTTTATTCTT
>JADFAM010000116.1 GCA_015665265.1 Flavobacterium sp. | reverse complement strand
ATTAAAATTTCTAATTCAAAAATTTCGTTCATACCTCAGCAAAAAACATCTTCAAATAAAATATCATTGTACACCAATAAAGAGCCTATAGAAAAAGGATTCTATACTATCTCTTTAGAGAAAGATACTTTAAAAACAATAGCCTTTAATATTTCACCAAAAGAGAGCTTATTAAGCTTTCAAAATCTTACCAATATTCAAAATAAAAATATTCTTGCTTATGACTCTATCAAAGAACTTTTTACAGAAATAAATGAAAAAAACAAAGTTCAATGGCTCTGGAGGTTGTTTTTGACAATTGCAATTGTATCTTTGTTGTTGGAAATTTTAATTTTAAAATTCTTCAAAACATGACTACGCTTTTAAAATCGGCTACCATAATAGACTCTTCAAGCCAGTATCATAAACAAATTAAGGACATTTTAATTATCAATGGTAAAATTGATAAAATAGCTAATAAGATACAAAACAAGCCCTCATATAAAGTTGTTAAGCTTGAGAATCTTCACGTTTCATGTGGCTGGTTCGATACAAGTGTTTCTCTAGGAGAACCCGGATATGAGGAAAGAGAAACTATTCAAAATGGTCTATTAGTCGCCTCAAAAAGTGGCTTCACCTCTATTGCATTAAATCCAAATACATTTCCTGTTATAGATTCTAAATCTGATATAGAATTTTTAATAAATAAAGCATCAAATTCAGCTACTTCACTTTATCCAATAGGTGCATTGACAAAATTAAGTGATGGGAAAGAGATTGCAGAACTTTATGACATGCAGCAATCTGGAGCCATCGCTTTTGGAGACTACAATAAACCAATTGAAAATGATAATTTGATGAAAATTGCTTTATTGTATGCACAAAATTTTGATGGATTAGTTATTAGCTTTCCCAAAAATAATTCAATTTCAGGAGAGGGAATTGTAAATGAGGGGGTTAATAGTACTAAACTAGGCATAAAAGGAAGTCCTGCATTAGCTGAACATATGCAGATAGCTAGAGACTTATTTTTACTAGAATACACTGGGGGAAAGTTGCATATTCCTACTATATCAACAGCTAAATCTGTAGAGCTAATTAAAGAAGCAAAAAAGAAAGGTCTTCAAGTAAGCTGTAGTGTATCTGCACATCATTTAACACTAGTAGACGATGAATTACAGTTTTTTGATAGCAAAGTTAAAGTTACACCTCCACTTAGAACCAAAGCAGACACCAAAGCCTTACAAAAAGGTCTAAAGGACGGAATTATAGATATGATAACATCTGATCACAACCCAATAGATACAGAGCATAAAAAACTAGAATTTAGTCTCTCAAAAGATGGCACAATTGGTTTAGAAAGTTTGTTTGGTGCAGTAAACACTGTTTTAGACCTCGAAACAATTATAAAATGCTTAACCATAAATCCAAGATCTGTCTTTGGACAAGATATTCAATCAATAAAAAAAGACACCACAGCTAATTTTACTTTATTTAATCCTGAAGGATCTTATCTATTTTCTAAAGATAATATCTTATCTACTTCTAAAAATTCTGCTTTTGAAGGAAAAAAATTACAAGGAACAGTTTATGGAATTTTTGCCAATAAAAAATTAGTACTTAACTAATCCTATGAGTGACCTATTACCCTACGTTATTAGACAACCAAAGAAGCCTAGCAAAACTCCATCTTTACTAATACTACTTCATGGTTACGGCAGTAATGAGCTAGATTTATTTTCATTTTCAGATGAATTACCTGATGATTTATTAATTGTTAGTTTAAGGGCTCCTTATGAAATAGGTCACGGAGGGTATGCATGGTATGCAATAGATCTTGATAGTGAAAATAATAAGTTTTCGGACTTGGTTCAAGCAAGAGAATCCATGCATAAAATTGCGGCTGCTATTGATGATTTAAAAATTCAATACAACACAAACCCCACTAATACTTTTTTGTTAGGGTTTAGTCAGGGAGCTACTCTTAGCTATGCTTTAAGTTTAAATTTTCCTAATAAAATTCAACACGTAATTGCATTAAGTGGTTATTTAAATAAAGAATTAATACCAAATGATATAGATCAAAAAATTTCGACTGACTATTACATATCTCATGGCTCTGTAGATCAAGTCATTCCTGTAGAATGGGCTAGAAATACAAGTCCATTTTTAGAGACTTTAAAATTACAAAACGAGTACTTAGAATACCCCGTAGGCCATGGTGTTTCACCCCAAAATTTCTTTAGTTTTAAAAAGTGGATTGAAAATAGGTTGTAAATTATACAACTTAGTTTATTTTTAGATTTGAATACTTAAACCATCATAGGATAAAAACACATTCTCAGGAAGATTTTTTTGCACCTCTTCATGAAACCCTAATTTGTGACTAATATGAGTGAAATAAGCTCTTTTAGGACTTATTTCATTAACAAATTCTAGAGCCTCGTCAAGGTTTAAATGAGTTGGATGCTCTTTAATTCGAAGTGCATTAACTATTAAAACTTCCAAATTTGCCAACTTCTTCATTTCTTTACTAGATATAGTTTTTAAGTCAGTTATGTAAGCTAAATCATTAAACCTATAGCCAATTATAGGTAATTTACCATGCATAACATTAATTGGTGTTACTTGTACTTCCTGTAGAAGGAAACTTGACGACCCTACAATGTTTTCTGAGAGTTTTGGTGCGCCAGCATATCTGTTTTTAGTCTCGAAAATATATGAAAATCTAATTTTTAGATTATCAATTACCCGTTTTTGAGCATAAATAGGCACCTCACCCATTTTATAAGTAAAGGGTCTTAAATCATCTATTCCAGCGGTATGATCAGCATGCTCATGAGTAAATAAAACTCCATTTATAGATTGAACATTTTCTCTCAACATTTGTTGACGAAAATCAGGTCCACAGTCAATAACATAGCAGTTAGTACCCCAAGAAACCATGATAGCAGATCGCAACCTTTTATCTTTTGGATTAGTAGACATGCAAACGGGATCATTATTTGCTATCATTGGGATACCTTGTGAAGTTCCAGTTCCTAAAAATGTAATTTTCATATACAACAAAAATAACATAAAAATTGACTGATAGCAATCAATTTAGTTACCTTTGTTACAAGCAAAACTTCAGCAAAATGTCAATTTCTTTAAAAGGAGATAAGAAAATAAGTAATATCCCTGCAACTAAAAGCAAAGCATTAAGAATTAATTTAAACAGTGATATTTATGGGACTTTTGCAGAAATAGGTGCTGGACAAGAAACTGCTCGAAATTTCTTTAGAGCAGGAGGAGCATCTGGAACTATTGCAAAAGCGATGAGTGCTTACGATAAGGATTTTTCTGATGCCATTTATGGAATAGAAGAAGATAGACGTTATGTAACTGAAGATAGATTAAAAAGAATGCTTCATCATGAAGTAGATTTGATTGAAGATAGACTCAGTAGAAAAAAACACCCAGACAAATTATTCTTTAGCTATGCAAATACAGTTGCTACCATAGATTTTTCAAAAAAATTTAAAGGTCATGGCTGGGTTGGTATTAGATTTCAATTAGACCCTTTAGAAGATTTTAATGAAATTGTTCTTCACCTTAGGTTCAAAGAAACAGATGCTAGACTCCAACAAGAAACTTTAGGTGTTTTGGGAGTTAATTTGATTTACGGTGCTTTTTATTTAAATGACAATCCAAAAGAATTATTAAAATCTTTTTACGACAACCTTCATAAAGATCAACTAGAAATTGATATGATTAATTTCTCTGGCCCACGTTTCATGTATGTAGACAATCGTTTAATGAGCCTTCAGTTAGTGAAAAATAGCATGACTACAGCCGTTATGTTTGGACCAGATGGAAATAATTTACTTCCAGCTCAAGTATTATATAAAAAAAATATATTGGCTTTACGTGGTAGTTTTAGACCCGTAACAAAAGTTAATATGGATATGTTTGAAAGAGCTAAAGAATTATTCTTTAGTGAAAAAAAGGTTGATCCAGAAAACTCTCAAATTATTTTTGAAATTACGCTCAGTAATTTAAGAGCAGAGGGAGAAATTAATGAACGAGATTTCCTAGATAGAGCAGAATTATTGTGTTCTTTAGGACAGAACGTAATGATCACCAACTTTCAAGAATATTTTAAACTCGTTGAATATTTTAGTGAATTTACAAAAGCTAGAATGGGCTTAGCAATGGGAGTTTATAATTTGATTCAAATTTTTGATGAAAAATATTATCGACATTTAAGTGGAGGTATCCTTGAAGCCTTTGGTAAGTTATTTTACAGAGATCTAAAAGTATACATGTATCCTTACAGAGATGAAGAAAAAAATGAGTTTATTACTAGTGAAAATCTAAAAGTTCATCCAAGAATGAAAGAACTATATAAATTCTTCAAAAACAACGGGAAACTTATTGATATCTCAGATTTTGATCAAGAGATATTCCACATTTTTTCTAGAAAAGTATTAAAGATGATTTCTGAGGGAGAAGAAGGTTGGCAGGAAATGTTGCCTGAAGGTGTTGCTGAAACTATAGTTAAAAAACGTCTTTTTGGATATTCAAAAAGCAGAAAAAAGACTTAAAAAACCTGAAGTATTAAACCTTTTTGAAGGTTAGAAGTCTAAAATAAAAAAACTACTATTGATTGATGAAATCGCTTTAGTTGAAGAACTTCAAAATATTCAGACAAAAGAAAAAGCCTTCCGAATATTAATAAAAGAATACAAAGAACGTTTGTATTGGCATATTCGTAAGATTGTTATTTCTCACGATGATGCTGATGATGTCCTACAAAACACTTTCATAAAAGTTTTTAAAGGAATTGCCAATTTCAAACAAGATAGTAAATTGTATTCATGGATGTACCGGATAGCAACTAATGAGTCTATCACCTTTATCAACAAAAGAGCGAGAGAAAGAAATATAGATATTACTGAAATGAAACAAGAACTAGTTTCAAATTTGCAATCAGACAGATGGTTTTCAGGAAATGACATAGAACTAATTTTACAAGAAGCAGTTGCTACATTACCAGAAAAACAACAATTGGTTTTTAATATGAAATATTTTGATCACATGAAATATCAGGAAATTTCTGATATATTAGATACATCAGTTGGTGGATTAAAAGCTTCTTATTTTCATGCAGTAAAAAAAATAGAACTTTTTATAAAAAAGAAAACTCATTAAACCTTAAAACAAAAATAAAGTCTTAATAAAATGAGAGAAAATGATGAGCATACTCTAGATTGGAAATTATCCGATGATATTAAAACTGGATTTACCGTTCCTAAAAACTATTTTAAGGGCATAGAGGATGATTTTTCATTAAATTTAATTGAAGAAGAACTTCCTAAAAACAACGTTTTTGAAATTCCAAAAACTTATTTTCAAGAATTTGATCATCATATTATTGAAAAAATAAAACCTAAAAAAGGTAAAATCTTAAATTTCAAAAAAATAAAATCGATTCCTGTTGCAGCTACTATAGCTTTAATCATCTTTTTTGGAACAAATTTTTTATTAAATAACAATTCTGAACTTTCTTCTGATGAGATAGTTAATTGGGTAGATATGAATATTAATACTATATCTAGTGATGATATAGCGATAGCATTTACAGATATAAATTTTGATGATATAAATCCTTACGTCACCATTAAAAGTGAAGATATTATAGAATCTCTAATAAATTCTGATGACATTGATTTCCTAATTGAAGATGCGAACATAAACGAAATAAACTAAAAGATGAATTCGATAAAATTTTTACTTTTATTTGCAGCTATTTTTATAAGCACAAATAACTATTCCCAAAACAGAAAAAAAATAAATAAAAATCGTGTTAAAGCTCACAAAATTGCTTTTATCACAGATCAATTAAATCTAACAGCTAAAGAAGCAGAGGTTTTCTGGCCAATCTATAACGCACATGAAAAATTACTATCTGAATACAGAAAAGAGGAAATTAAAGTAATGGAACCCATAATAGAAAATTCTAATAGACCAATTTTATCCTCTAAAAATTTTGATAAAATTAATGAGTCTGAAGCGGGTAACATGTATAATTTAGCAACGATTATAAGAAATAAAATACACCAAGAAAACGAACGTTTTTTTACTCAGATAGCGACTGTTTTAAATTATAAAAAGCTTTTAAAATTACAAATAGCTGAAAGAGAATTTAGGAAAGAATTATTCAGAAAATTAAGACAACTAAATAGAAGACTAGAAGATAATTAAAAAAAGGAATGATTCTGAAACCTATATTTTAATTTATGAGTCTCAAACAAGAGTGTAACTCTGGTTTATTGCTTGTGAATTTTCTTAACCAGATGGCTAATTCACTAATTTCATGAGGCAATAATCTTTTCAATGCTTTTTCTAATTCTCTACAAAATAAATCAGTATTAAAACTAACTTTTTTTAAAACTGTTTTAGAATATTCAAACATTGCTCTAGCCATAATAAATTTCATTTATTATATAACGAAATTCCGAGGTGGTTTCGTATACATGAAAACAAAAAAAACCATTTTTAATCTAAAAAATGGTTTGAGTTGAAGTGATACTTAACTTTTACAACTTATTTACTTTCGTTAAAAGTTTAGTAGCTCGTTTTTCTAATTCTTCTTCAATAGCTTTAAAATGAGCTTTTTTATTTTCTATATTTTTTGCATTTACCTTAGCAATCAAATCATCAAAAACAACAATGGCTTCATCTACTATAGCTTCTGTTTTTTTTAGATCTCCAGTTGAAGAAACTAGACATTCATCGATAACATCTCCTAAAACATAATTAATATCTTTTTTCAAATTCTTTATACTTGCCATAATTCTTTAATTTAGACTACAAATTTAGCCTATTTTATCCAATTTAATTTCAAAACTTATCAATTAATTCTTTTTGTTAAAAGTTGAACATTTTAATGATTCTTTATCAGTTGTAGTTTTTTTTAATTGTGTACTATTTTATAGTGATATTAGTTTGTATAGAATTAGTATGTAATTATTTTACAAGAGTTTTAAAACCTCTTTTATGTGATGAACAGTGTGAAAGTTTGAATCTTGGGTTTCTTTTACTGAAACTTCCTCATGTGACCAGGTAATATGAAAAGGTATATGTATGGCTGAAGCTCCAATTCTTAAAAGTGGTAAAACATCTGATTTAAGAGAATTACCTATCATTAATAACTCATTTGAATTAATATCTAGATGTTTTACTAATTTCTTATAATCCATTTCTTTTTTCTCACTCATTACCTCTATATGGTGAAAATATTTTAACAACCCTGATTTTTCTAATTTACGCTCTTGATCTAATAAATCTCCTTTTGTAGCTACAATTAGCTTATACTTATGATGAAGTTCTCCTAACACTTCCTCTACCCCATCTAACAATTCAATTGGCTTAGTTAACATCTCTTTTCCTAAGGTCAATATTTTTTCTATTTCATGCTGAGATATGGAGAAATTAGATAATTTTAAAGCACATTCAATCATTGAAAGCATAAATCCCTTAATACCATATCCATACAACTCTAAGTTCTTCATTTCTACTTTAAAAAGCTCCTGATCTATCTTATTTACAGTCTCATACTTTGATAAAATTTTTGCAAACTTTTTCTCTGCGTCTCTAAAATAAGTTTCATTTACCCAAAGCGTATCATCGGCATCAAATGCGATTACTTTACATGTTTGATACATTTATATAATTTTTAATAAAATAAAATTCTCCACCAAGTAAATAAGGAAACTGATTAACTATCGTATTAAGATTAAATAAAGTTATTCTCCTGAATACTTTACAAAATTTCTAGGCGTTTCGTACAAAGTAATTTCTAGATCTAAAGAACTTGGTAAATGTTTTCTAAGTTTGTTGTAAGAGACTACACAAATGTTTTCAGCAGTTGGGTTTAAGTGCTTAAATTCCTCAACTTGAATGTTTAAGTTCTTATGATCAAAAGCATCTTCAATTTCAGAACGAATTAAACGCTTTAGAATACCCAAATCAAATACATAGCCAGTATCAGGATCTATTTCTCCTGTAACAGCTACAATTATTTCATAGTTATGACCATGAAAGTGTGGGTTATTACATTTCCCAAAAACCTCCGAGTTTTTTTCGTCTGACCACTCTGGTTTGTATAATCTATGTGCTGCATTAAAATGCGCTTTTCTGTATCCAGTAATTCTAGGCATGTATAAGTTTTAAATATGATTCTTTAAAAATAATTTTAAACCAAGCAGTGTAAATATTTGGTTGTAACTCAATATCTTTTTTAACTGCTTCAAGTGTCATCCATTTGTAGGAAGCTACCTCATCTGGATTAATTTTTGGGACCCCATTAAAATTTCCAATCATTACATGATCTAGTTCATGCTCTGTTAATCCATTATCAAATTGAGCTTTGTAAACAAATGAAAAAATCTCTTTTAAGTTTGTTTTAAAGCCCATTTCTTCAATTAAACGTCTTTTACCTGCTTCTATATTAGACTCTCCATCTCTTTGGTGCGAACAACACGTGTTTGTCCATAATAAAGGAGAATGATATTTATGAGCAGCTCTCTGTTGAAGCATTAACTCACCTTTGTCATTAAATATAAAGACTGAAAAAGCTCTATGTAAAACTGCTTTTTCATGTGCTTGCATTTTTGGCATAAGACCCAATTGATTGTCTAATACATCTACTAAAATTACATTTTCTTCCATTAACTAATCTTATAAATCAAAAATACAAAAATGAAATAATTGAATTTTAGATTGAATACTACTAAGGTATATTCAAAATTCTAATATTTATATTTGTTATATGTTAAATAAATCAAAATATACGATTGTCTGTCTCTGTTTTATTGTTAATTTTTTTTCAGCTTGTGATTTAAAAGAAAACTCTCAAATAAAAACAACTAAAATAGTAGAAAAAAAAGTTTCTGAAAAAGTTGTCAAAAAAATCGTAAAAAAAGAGACTGATACCATTAATAAAACTAATGCAGTAACATTTTTGAAAGCATATGGAAAACTAAATAAGGAATCTATCATACTTTTTAAAACAAGATTAGGAGACATAAAAATTAAATTATACAAGGAGACCCCATTACATAGAGCAAGTTTTGTTTTTTTAACTAAAACCGGATACTTTAACACCACTTCTTTCCATAGAATTGTTCCTGATTTTATTGTCCAGGGAGGTAATTCTGATCATCCTATGACTCGTAAACTAAGAATCAGATATAATTATAGAATTCCAGCAGAAATAAAACCATACAGAAAACACAAGTATGGAGCGCTAGCTGCTGCAAGACAGTGGGAAAATAATCCAAAAAAATTATCTTCTCCCTTTGAATTTTACATGATCCAAGATAAAAGAGGTAGTCATCATTTAGATGGAGAACATACCATTTTTGGAGAAATTACTGAAGGTTTTACTACTATGGAAAAAATAGCTAAGTTAGAAACTGATAAAAAAGAATGGCCACTAGAAGAAGTATTTATATCAGCAGAAGTTATAAAATAACACAACCTTCAGGTTACTGTAAGTCTTCATAATTAAATTTCACAGATTTTAATTGATTTTTTCCATCTACCACATTAGTCCAAACTAAATAAACAACCTTGTCCATAACCTCTAGTTGAGGAACTCCTGTCTCTCTTCCACTAGCTATTTTAGATATTGTAAATGCTTTAGAAACCTCACCTTTAACCGTAACTTTCTTTACATTTAAGTAAGTAGCGTTGTCATCAAATTCCATATAACTCACTAATACCTCTTTTGAATTTAAAAAAGCTACATCTACTCTACCTATTGCATCAAGATCATTTAATTGAATTGGTAGATTGAATTCATCTTTATCAGATAGAGAAAAAGAAAGGTTTACTTTCGGATTGTCATCTGCAGCTGTAAACCATGCAATTGCTGTAGTTGTTTTGTTAATTACTACTTTTGGACCATTCACTGGACACCCATTGATTTCCCACCCATCATTGAACACAGGAACTGGTTGTTCCCAAATACCATTTCTATATTTAGTGATATAAATATCTCTAATCTCATTCTCACTTCTATTTCTGTAAACAACAATTGGTCCTTCACTAGACAAGGTAATAGATGTCTGACAGCAATCACACGTAGTTGCATCTAATTCAGTTTCATTTATAATCTCTCCTATACTGGTGATTTCAGCAAATCTAATTGTCATTGCTTTATGATGGTTTTCTTTGGTTTTAGAAACTGTATTTCTTCCATCTAACCAAGTAACATAAAAACCTGAACTATTGTTGGGAATCATACTAACAAAACCGTGTTCAGCTTTTACACCATCAGTATTTAAAAGGAAATTATCCTTTATCTTTTTTCCACTCAGAGTTTCCAAATTTAACAGTATGTCGTATGTATAAGTTCCTGATGCAGATTTTTTCAAATAACTTGTTAATAATAAATTTCCATTAATGGCATTGGCTGGAAAATCAGCCCAATTCACAAACCAATCTGAACCAGAGGTTATTCTTGTAGGTTCTGACCAACTATTGTATTTATATTGACTATAAGATAAAACTGCCTCATTATTCTCTGCTGATGAGATCCAAGAAAGTGTTAAGTTACCGTCTTCAGAAACTAGATTAGGCTGAGCATTATTGTATCCATAGGGAAATGGAATACCTTCAACTTTAAATTCTTTTTTTGAACAAGAAATAGTAACCAAAAAAAACAATATAAATACACTTCTATACATGCTACAAAGATTTTAGTTTTTTTATCATTCTATTAGAATTCCAATCTACAGCACCCACTATTTTTTTAACTTTTTCTCCTTTTTCATTAAAAATATAAGTAGTTGGTAAAGAATAGATTCCCATGGACCCTAGCGATACTGAAGACTTTAAGTAAGTGAAGTTAAATTTTTTACGATTTTTAAATCTAGATATTTTCTGTATTGATTCATCTGAAACTAATAAAAAAATATAATTTTCATCTTTCAATAATTCTTGAGCTTTCAAAAGAGAAGGCATTTCTTGAATACATGGACCGCACCAGGTTGCCCAATAATTAATTAAAATTTTCTTTCCTCTAAAAGAGAACAAATCAACTTCATTGTTATCTAAATCTATATATATAGAACTCGATTGAATCGAATTCGAAGCATAAGAATTTGAATTTTGTGAGGAACTTGAACTACATCCAACTAATAAGGTGATGCAACAGATGATGATAAAATTTTTCATTTTTTTACTAGTTAGTTCAAGTTATAAAAATATAATATTTTAATTAATCTTAAATAGAACTATTTGCAAACTACAATTAAAAAATTTTTAGAATAAAACGTACCTTTGCACATCAATTTTTGTAAATGAGCTTATTAAAAGAAATAGATCGCAGAAGAACTTTTGGTATTATATCGCATCCAGATGCTGGAAAAACTACCCTAACTGAAAAACTGTTACTATTTGGAGGTGCCATTCAAGAAGCAGGAGCAGTAAAAAACAATAAAATTAAAAAAGGTGCTACTTCAGATTTTATGGAAATTGAACGTCAACGTGGAATTTCTGTTGCTACTTCTGTATTAGCTTTCATATACAAAGACAAGAAGATAAATATTTTAGACACTCCTGGTCACAAAGACTTTGCTGAAGATACTTTTAGAACTTTAACAGCTGTTGATAGTGTTATTGTAGTTATAGATGTTGCAAAAGGAGTTGAGGAGCAAACAGAAAAATTAGTTGAAGTTTGTAGAATGCGAAATATTCCAATGCTAGTTTTTATCAATAAATTAGATAGAGAAGGAAAAGATGCTTTTGATTTATTAGATGAAGTAGAACAAAAATTAGGTTTACGAGTAACACCTATGAGTTTTCCTATTGGAATGGGATATGATTTTAAAGGAATTTACAATATTTACGATAAAAGATTAAATATTTTTTCAGGAGATAACAAACAAAATATCTCTGCAGGAATTGAATTTAATGATTTAAAAAATCCTGAACTAGATAAAGTTGTGGGTGATGATGCAGCTGAAACACTTCGAGATGAATTAGAACTAATTTATGAGGTTTATCCAAAGTTTGATAATGTTGAATATCTAGAAGGTAAATTACAGCCAGTATTTTTTGGTTCTGCTTTAAATAATTTTGGAGTTAAAGAATTGCTAGATGCTTTTATTGAAATAGCACCAAAACCACAACCTAAGAAAGCTGAAGAAAGATTAGTTGATTCTAAAGAAGAAAAGTTAACAGGATTTGTTTTTAAGATTCACGCAAATATGGATCCAAAACACAGAGATCGTTTAGCATTTATAAAAATAGTCTCTGGTACATTTAAAAGAAACGCACCCTATTTACATGTTAGAAATGGTAAAAAAGTAAAATTTTCAAGCCCAAATACTTTTTTCGCTGAAAAAAAAGAAATTGTTGATGAATCATTTCCTGGAGATATTGTTGGATTACATGATACTGGAAATTTTAAAATTGGTGATACCCTAACCGAAGGAGAACAATTAAACTTTAAAGGAATTCCGAGTTTTTCACCGGAACATTTTAGATATGTAAATAATGCAGACCCAATGAAGTCTAAGCAGCTCTTTAAAGGGTTAGACCAATTGATGGATGAAGGTGTGGCTCAATTATTTACTT
This sequence comes from Flavobacterium sp., assembly GCA_015665265.1. GTDB lineage: Bacteria > Bacteroidota > Bacteroidia > Flavobacteriales > Flavobacteriaceae > Polaribacter. The sequence continues at coordinate 5,500 of JADFAM010000116.1, read as the reverse complement.
TAGATATGAATGGTAGAAAAATAATTGGTACTGTGGGAGCTCTTCAATATGAGGTGATACAGTATCGGTTAGAACACGAGTACGGTGCAAAATGCTCCTACGAAAACATAAATGTTCACAAAGCTTGTTGGGTAGAAGCTGAAGATCCAAAAAATGAGGAGTTTAAAGAATTTAAAAGAGTTAAACAGCGTTATTTAGCAAAAGATAAACAAGGACAATTGGTTTTTTTAGCTGACTCAGCATTTACAATCCAAATGACGCAAAGTAAGTATCCAACTGTTAAACTTCATTTTACGAGTGAGTTTCAATAAAAATAGCATGAAAAAAGTACTTTTTATTTTAATTAGCATTTTGAGTTTTCAAATGTATTCTCAAACTGAAAACTCAGAAACTACATTCACTTTTAAAAAACTAAATAATTCTATTAGGTTAAATCATATTTTAGTAAACATGCCCACAGACAAGGTAAGCTATGATTTAGCTCCTAAAATGAGTTTAGTAGGTTTAAATTACAATGTTCCTCTTACAGACTGGCTATATACTGGTGCTGGAATGCACGCTGCCGTTACTGGAGACCAAGGAGGATTATTTACTTTAGGGGTAAATTTAGGAGTAAATACTAAAATTTTTAAGAGTCTTTATTTTGATGCGAATATTCATTTTGGCGGTGGTGGCGGATACAGGAGTCTTGTTAATGGTGGTGGAATAGTTTATCCAAACATTGGTCTTCAATTAAAAAAGAAAAAGTATTCATTAGGAGTTCAATACGGTCAAGTAGATTTTTTTACAGGGCTTATTAATAATAACAATGTTTCTTTTTTTATTGAAATTCCAAGTATTGTAAGATATAAAAGTTATAAAGAAGCTAAAAAAGAGTTTAAAATAAATAGTTCGTTCACAAAAAACACTGATACAAATCCAGCTGTAAAAACAGTACAACAACTTACTTTTGATTTTTTCTTTCCTTTCGGAGATTCTAGAAAAGATGCTACACAAAATTACGCACAATTGGATAATACACTCTCTGTTTTAGGTTTTGAATATCAACGTTATCTTTCAGAAGATACTTTTATTTATGTTCACACAGATGCCATGTATAAGGGTCTAGTTGCTGGATTTATGGATTTATTTTTTGGTGTTGGTAAAAACTTTAGAATAAGTAGAACAATTGATTTCTTTGGGAAATTTGGGATAGGAGCTGCTGGGGGTAGAATTTATCCAGAGAATGGTTTAACTATGTACCCAAACATTGGTGCGGATATTAAAATTTCAAATCATATAGGACTTAGTACTCATGGTGGATATCATCGATCTATTGGTGGTACTTTTGAGGCCTACACAGCCGGTTTTAGTATCAAATATTTTGGATTAAATGGTGGAACTTCTGATCCATTTTCTGAAGAAAAAGTTAGATCTATCAAAACTCAAGGTATTCAGGTTGGTGTTCAAAATCAAACTTACTTTGATGTAGCTAAATTTGGAATACCAGATAGTGATTTACAACTTATAGCCATAAAAGTATTTTATGATCTAACCAAACAATTATATCTTTCAGGAGAGGCTTCTTTTGCTTATGAAGGAGAATCTGGAGGATATGCTCATGGAATGTTTGGTTTAGGAGTAAAAAGTAATCGTTTTTTAAATAGAAAAATTTCTACCTTTTTAGAGGTTGGTTTTGGGGTTGCAGGTGGAGGAAGAGTAGATTCTGGAGAAGGTATATTGGTTAGACCTACTGCAGGTCTTAATTATCACATCAATGATGATTTTACAGTAAACATAGCTGGAGGTCAAATAGTTTCCCCTTATGGGAATGTAAACTCATCAAATATAAATATTGGCTTAACTTATGGTTTATCAATTTTAAATTCAAAAAAATAACATAGCTAATAGTATTAATAACATCAATTGAAAAAATAAAAAGTAAAAATTAAATTATAAATTATGAATAACGGAATCTATGCAAAATTCAAAACTCCTAAAGGAGAGATTTTAGTGAATTTAGAATATGAAAAAACTCCAGGTACAGTAGGAAACTTTATTGCCTTGGCTGAAGGAAATCTTGAAAATAGTGCCAAAGAACAAGGCACTCCTTACTATGATGGTTTAAAATTTCATAGGGTAATTCCAGATTTCATGATACAAGGGGGTTGCCCATCTGGAACAGGTACAGGTGGCCCAGGATATAAATTTGATGATGAAATTCATCCAGACCTAAAACATGATAGTCCAGGGAAATTGTCTATGGCTAATTCCGGTCCAGCTACTAATGGATCTCAATTTTTTATTACGCACGTAGAAACTCCTTGGTTAGATGGAAAACATACTGTTTTTGGAAATGTTGTAGAGGGTCAGAATATTGTAGATGCCGTAGCACAAGGTGATGACATGTCTGTACAAATTGTTCGTGTAGGAAATGAAGCGGAGGCATTTAATGCTGTGGAAGCATTTAGAACTTTTGAAGGAGCTAGAGCTAAACGAGAAGAGGAAGAAAAGAAGAAACAACAAGAAATTCTTGATACTGTAGCCAAAGGATATGATGAAACCAATAGTGGTTTACGGTATAAAATTTTACAGACAGGTGAAGGAAAAAAAGCAACTAAAGGTGCAAATGTTTCAGTTCACTATAAAGGACAATTACTAGACGGAACTGTCTTTGACTCTTCTTATAAACGCAAACAACCCATAGACTTTTCTGTTGGAGTTGGTCAAGTAATCGCTGGATGGGACGAAGGAATTCTATTATTAAGTGTAGGTGACAAAGCCCGTTTTGTTATACCATCTAATTTAGCATATGGAGAAAGTGGAGCTGGAGGAGTTATCCCACCAAATGCAACTTTAATTTTTGATGTTGAATTAATGGATGTCAAATAAATTATAAAATTCCTCAATAAAAAAAAGTTCTTGAAGATTCAAGAGCTTTTTTTTATGATTATGTAAAAGGAAATAATTTTTTGTTAAAATTGTAACAAAACGCTGGAATAAACTATCTAATAAATAAAAACAATAAAATTATTGTGTAAGTTTATTAAAAAAAAAAAATCTATTCTAATGAAATACTTTTTCTGTCTAATCGGAGTATTTTTCCTAACCTCTTGTAATAATTCTAAAAACTCACAAGAATTTATAAATACTACTAAAGGAAAGTATCTTTTTAATTCAAATGAAACATTAGAAGTTTATTTTATTGATGATATTTTAAAGATAACTTGGAGGGGTAAAGATATGACACCTGTAAAAGCAAACGATAGTTCATTTTATGTGAAAGAAATGAATGAAAAATTAATTTTCATTTCGTTACCTGAAATACATATAGAACTTGCAGAAAAAAGAGAACACAAGGGAGAAAAATTTTATTTTAAAAAACTAGCTCAAGGAGAAAAAACAGCATTTGAATACTTTAAAAATAAAGAATTTGAAAACTCTTTAAATGCTTATATTTTAATTCAAGAGAAAGATTCATTAGATCCAGTTATTAGTCAAAGCAGACTAAATAGAATGGGCTACGAATATCTAAGAGCTAATAAATTTTTAGAAGCTAGAGAATTATTTAAAATAAACATAGCTTTATATCCTAATAAATCCAATGTATACGATAGTATGGGAGATGCTTTTAAAAAAGAAAAAGATACTTTAAAAGCTATTGAATATTATAAAAAATCTTTGGCTATTAATCCGGAAAATAGGAATTCACTTAAGAATTTAAAAAAACTTAAAAAAAATACTAAAAAGTAAAAGTCCAACACTAGCTTATTGTCATATAGGAAGATAAAATATTTACTATCTTTATTGAAACAATATCCAATATGAAAACTGCACAACAATGGTTTGATGAATACGCTATAAGTCATCAGAATTCAACAAATCAATTTATTCATTACCTATGTGTTCCTGCTATTTTTTTTAGCGTTATAGGTCTTTTAATGAGTATTCCAACTTCATTTCTAGAGAACACCTTTGGGTTATATAACCCGTTATTAGAAAATTGGGCTGCAGTTGTTTCAATTTTTATTTTATTATTTTATGTACGCCTTGGCTTTTGGTATTTTGTTCAAATGTTGTTCTTTATTAGCTTGGCAATTATTGGAAACTTTTGGTTGGGTTCTGTTGTAAACTTATTATATGGATCATTAATCATATTTATTGTAGCTTGGATTGGGCAATTTTATGGCCACCATATTGAAGGCAAAAAACCTTCGTTTGCAAAAGACTTACAATTTTTGTTAATTGGGCCTCTTTGGGTAGTAAAAAAAATCTCTTTAAAAAATAAATAAGTGTCAGAAGAAACATCATTTGAAGACTTTCTAAAAGTTGATCTTAGAATAGGAACTATTATTGAAGTACATGAGTTTCCAAAAGCACGAAAACCTGCTTATCAATTAGTTGTTGACTTTGGTGCTATTGGCATTAAAAAATCGAGTGCAAAAATTACAGACCTATACACCAAAGAAGAATTATTACATAAACAAGTAAGTGCTGTTGTTAATTTTAAACCTAGGCAGATTGCAAATTTTATGAGTGAATGTTTAATCTTAGGTGTATACAACAACGATGGTAATGTTGTTCTTTTACAAGCTACCAATTCAATTAAAAACGGAGAACAGATTCGATAAAAATCTTATTTATTTTTAGGGTTATTTAAAATAACCAACGCTCCAATAACTCCCGGTATCCATCCACAAAGTGTTAACAAAAAAATGATGAAGAATGAACCACATCCTTTGTCTATGACTGACAGAGGTGGGAAAAGAATTGCGAATAAAACACGTAAAAAACTCATAAGTATAGTATAATTAGTATCCTTTATATGACGTATATCTTTACTTTTTGTTACAATGTTTTAGAATAAGAAAAAAAGTCGTGAGAATTAGAAATTAAAACTCACGACTTTTTATATCTTTTTTTTAATTATTACATTTTATCTCCAAAGAATACAGCATTCATCAACAACTTATTGGTTCCATACCAAAAAGCTCTAAAGTTTGTATTATCTGTAAAAACTAGTACTCTTCCGCGTCCCATTCTTTGAACTTTAAAGGGAACTGTGTTTTTAATCACCTTTGCGTTTTCTTTTGAAATATAACCACTTAACAATGGGTTATTCGTATACTGTATTGGATTATTATAGCTTTTCTTATCTGCTTTCATAAAAAGAGTTGTATTTCTAAACAAAGCTATTTTATCATTTTTATATCCAAAATTAATAGGATGAGAGCGGTCTATTGTTGCTTCAAAAATAGCACCACCAATAACTTGTGCTCCATTTTTTAAAGATTTTGCTTCAAAAGAAACATCTTTAATAGTATCTATATTTGAAGTTACAAATTCAAAGTTTATAAATTTATTAGATTTCAACCATTTTGCTGCACTTCTATACCCTATTAAAGTACCTCCATCACGAACCCATTTTTGAAGTTTTTCAATTGATTTCTTATCTAAACCTCTACTGTTAGGGGCTATTATAACGGTATATTTACTTATGTCTATTCGATTAAAATAAATC
>JADFAM010000127.1 GCA_015665265.1 Flavobacterium sp. | reverse complement strand
TGAATTAGAAATTTTAATAAGTTGGTTTTTATTAATTTTTTTATTGATTTCTATCATATTTTCTTCTTGAAGAATATAGTAAGGCTTGTCTATTTCAAGGCTTTGCTTAGCAATATTGAACAGAATAGGAACAATCAAAGGTGAATTAAAAAAATTTGTAGATTTTTTATCTAATGAAGATGAGAAAAAATAAATTTTAGAAAAAGAATTGTTTATTTCTTTTAAAAAAGAAGAATTGTTTTGAAAAGATAAAATAGTAGGACCACTATAATTATGATTATAAAATTGAGAGACAAATGGATATTGAAAATTTGTTACTTTTTTGGAAAACACATTGTTAAATATGGGGTGTTCAAAATTAATATCAGTAATTTTCAAGGTGTCACTATTGTTTTTTCTAATAAAGCCTTTGTTAAAAGTCTTTAAAAAAGAATTATAAGAGTTAATTTTTATGTTTTTATTAGGAATAATCAACAGGTGACCTCCACCTTTGATAAATTGTTGTAAGCTATTATTTAAAATATCAGAAATATTTTGCAACTGGTTTAAAATAATTAATTGCTGTGAGGGTATAAGATTATAATTAATTTGATCAGCTGAGGTGCTAGTGAGTAGAAAATCATCTTTAGTAAAAATCCTTGATAAGAATGTAGATTTTTGTCCAATACTTAATACAGATGTTTTTTTAGGTGTATCTAAAGTGAAATAAAAAATATTATCAAATAAAAAAACATCGTTATAAGTTATTTCTATTTTACCTTTAAGTTTTTCTAAATTTGTGATTGGGAATTCAATAGTTTTTGTTCTGTCCTTTTTAACGGAGAATGATTGTTTGTTTAGCAGATTTGAGTCATTATATAAAGCAATAGGAATATCTTTTTTTTCTTTTCCTTGGTTTTTTATAACAACTGATATTGAATTTCCTTTTCTAACATTTGTTTTTATAAAAACGCTATCGACAGAAATGTTGTTTTTCTTTTTTAAATCTGGTTTAATTACATAAAATGGTATATTTACATTTGTAAACTTATAATTAATTTTTTCACTAAATTGTTGAAAATCAGATATTAGAATAATTTTACTTGAATTTTTAGTTTTATTAAAAATTTTACTTTCTAAAGTTCTAATTTTATCACCAAAATAGGTCTTTTTTGTTGAGAAATTTATATTTTTTAGATAGATATTCATTTCTTCTTTAGAAATATTTGACAAAAACTCATCATTTGTAAGTAATGAATAGGTTGCTTTTTTGGGAGCAAATTGAATTATTTCTTGGACAGCTATATTAAGTTTATTTCCATTTTCTTCATTTGTGTTTAAGCTCATGGAGTTATCTAGATAAATAAAATTATGAGTATTTTCATTAATTTTTTTATCACTGTAATATGGTTGTGAAAAAGTAAAAAGTAACGCTAAAAAACTAATTAATCTTAGCGTTAAGATTATTAATTTTTTAATTTTAGAGCTCTTTCTTGATTCTAATTTTACTCTCTTTAAAAATTGAACATTAGTAAAAGCTACTCTTTTAAAGTTTTGAAGATTGAAAAGATGAATTATTATAGGTATTACTAATACTATTAAAAAGTAAAAAATACCTGGATATTTAAAATACATTAACTAAAAATCATTAATATTTTGCTGATCTACCATTTGTTAAGCTATTTTCTATGAATTCTCTTAAATCATCATTAGATTTCTTAAGATCTTCATTTCTTAAATACATCATATGACCACTTCTGTAGCCCTTGAAATAAAAGCGATCTTTCATTCTTCCACTTGGGTCTGTTTGCCACATTGTATACTTGGCATTAAAATAAGTTGTAGCTCCATCATAATAGCCAGATTGTATCAACACTTTTAAATATGGATTTTGAGCCATGGCTTGTCTCAATCCCTCTCTAACATTATCATTTCTATTATCCCATGGTCTAACTGGTCCAAATACATTGTATGTAACATCTGTTCTAAAATTTAAATGCTCTCTTATATAATAATTTATTGCAGGTGTAAACGAATGAAGCCATGAAGTTATTTCTGAATTATAATCTGGGTTTTCGCCAGCTATTCTTTTATCTAACCCTTTGTATCTCGAATCTAATCTTCCAACAGTATACCCATTTTTATCTCTTAAAAGTTCTTTCCAGAAGTAATCTTTGGGAAGATCTAAGTTGTGTTGAAGTATTACCTTTTTCCTTATTCCGGAATAAAAAGACATTTTCTCAGCTATTTTATCTCTTTCTTCATCAGAGATAAATCCACCTTTGGCTATGGCAGGAATTAATTTATTTATGGCATATTCTTCGGAAAGTGGTAAAACATCTAATAAATCTTTATTTTGCAATTCTGCTGGTAGCATTTTATGAAACCAAGCAGCTGCAGTAAAATAAGGTAAGTTCAGTGATGATGAAAGAGCAGAGTCTGTTCTTAATACCTTATAATCTGCAGGGGAAACCATAATGACACCGTTTAAATACATCCATTGTCTATTTTGTAGCTCTGCAGCTAATCCCATTACGCGTGTTCCGCCATAACTTTCTCCGATAATATATTTTGGAGATTGCCATCTGTTATTTCTTGAAATGAAGGTGTTTAACCAACTTGCAAGGTATTTTACATCCGCATTGATGCCAAAAAATAAAGATTTATCTAATTTTTCTCCCTCTTTAACCACTGGTCTAGAATAGCCTGTATTTACTGGATTTATATATACTATATCTGCAACATCAATAATTGAGTTTGGATTATCCTTTACACCGTAGGGTTGAATTGGGTAGCCTTCTTCATCAATATTCAACACTTTAGGACCTGTGTAAGCTATATGCATCCAAACAGAGGCAGAACCAGGCCCGCCATTAAATGACATAATTATTGGTCTTTTTTCTCTGTTCTTAACATTAGTTCTTTGGTAATAGGTAAAGTATAATGATGCAATTACTTCTCCATGATCGTCCCAGACTGGTTGCATGCCAGTGGTTGCCTTGTAGGTAATCTTTTGACCATTTACAGATACTTCATTAGTGGTTACTATGGTAGTATCTAGGGGAATTCTAGAATCTTGTGCTTGAACACTCATAATACTGATTATGAGTATTAGAAAGTAAATTTTTTTCATTGTAATTATTTAAGATCTACTAATTTAAATGAAAAAAATTAATTTTGAGCTGTGGTTTTAATATTTAAAATTTTTCAAAGACACCTAGTCCAAATAGAGCAAAGTCATACTTTACAGGATCATTCTCATCAAACTGTCTAAGTTTGCTATCTAATTCAATTACTGCTTTCCAATCGTTTTGTTTACGCGATAAAATTCCTAATTTTCTAGCAACATTACCAGAATGAACATCTAATGGACAGGACAAAAATGATGGAGAATGGGTTTTCCATAAACCAAAATCAACTCCTTTATTGTCTGTTCTTACCATCCATCTTAAAAACATATTAATTCTTTTAGCGGCAGAGTTTTTCAATGGATTTGAAACATGTTTTTCTGTTCTAACCTCATGAGAGAGCTCAAAAAATATATTTTTAAAATTTGCTATTGAATGTTGGTAATTAATTTCTCCCACAGCTGGTTTTAGAATATTTTCTAGCCCTTTGTGATGTAGATAAATATTTTGAAGAGATGTAATAAAATAGTTAAAATCTGTGCTATTAAATGTCCTATGAACAAAATTAGTAACTGTTTCAAGTTCTTTTTTGGAATGATTCATAATAAAATCAAAAGGAGAATTATCCATGATTTCCATCATCCTCTTTGAATTTCTAATAATCATAGTTCTATTACCCCAAGCTATTGTCGCAGATAAAAAACCGGCAATTTCTATATCTTCTTTTTTTTGATATTGGTGAGGAATTTGAATAGGGTCAGATTGAATAAAATTTTTTCTGTTGTAGAATTCCGCCTTTTCATTAAGAAAATCCTTTAAATCTTTATCAGAAATTACCATTGGTAGCAATAAGAAATAGTGAAACTAATAAACCATTGTACAAACCATGTAAACAGATAGACCATATTAAACCTAATCGAATTCTAATAAATCCAAAAATGAAACCTACAAAAAGTTGAGGAGCTACTAAAAGAGGCGAAAAAAGAATAACATTCGTGTTTATTTCAAAATTAAAAAGATGTATGTAGGCAAATATAATTCCAATTGTATAAAAAGCTATCTTAAAATGTTTTGGTTGTTTAAAAAGCACTAATGGAGCTCTAAAAATCAACTCCTCAGCTACTGGAGCAAGAATAGATGCAAGAAAAAGTATTTTTAAACTACTTAAGTCATTAAAAAAATTGTCTGCAATATGACGATTTTCGTGAAGTACCCCTAAAGACGTAAATAATCCATTAACAAGAGATATTAAAAATGAGATAGAAATCGATATCCATAATAAATGGATTAGAACTTTAATCTTGTATAGCAGGTTTTGATTAGGATCTTTTTCTAGTTTGGGATTTCTTGTGTAATTTATAAGATCATTTAATGTTTGATTCATAAAACAATTCCATCTTTCATTGTTAATTTTCTATCAGCCATATTAGCCAATTCTTGGTTGTGGGTAACTATAATAAATGTTTGATTGAATTGATCTCTTAATTCAAAAAATAATTGATGTAAGCTTTCTGCTGATGAAGAATCTAAATTTCCACTGGGCTCATCTGCAAGAATTACGGAAGGGCTGTTAATCAAAGCTCTTGCTACCGCCACACGTTGTTGTTCTCCTCCAGAAAGCTCATTTGGTTTATGGTTAATTCTATGTTCTAGTCCTAAAAAAGTTAAAAGTTCTACTGCTTTTTTCTTAACATCAACAGTGTCTTTTTTTCCAATAAAACCTGGGATGCAAGTATTTTCAAGTGCCGTAAATTCTGGAAGCAATTGGTGAAATTGAAAAATATAGCCTACATGTTTGTTTCTAAATGAAGCTAATTTGTTAGGATTTAAGTTTTTTAACGAAACTCCATCTATCTTTAGATTGTAGTCATGTTCTTTTGATGGACTATCTAGCGTTCCTAAAATTTGTAATAAAGTGGTTTTTCCAGCCCCTGATGGTCCAACTATTGCTACAATTTCTCCTTGTTTTATATGAACGTCAACTCCTTTTAAGACATTGACATCTCCATAATCTTTGTGTATATTTTTTGCAATTACCATAGTGCTAAATTTACAAAAACAAACTATTAAAATAAGTAGAACTGATTATTCTTTAGAGAATTTTTTTGTTAGATTATTTGGCAAAGTAAATGAATCTAAATTTAAAAAGAAGTCAACAAATTATTAATTGAACTATTTCTTTATAATTTCATAAAACAAAGTACATTTTTATTATTCTCTATTGCAAGAAAATTGAATTTGAATTTGTATTTTTGCTACCGTTTTAAATTTTACAAATAGATGAACTTACACGAATATCAAGGAAAGGAAATTTTAAATAGTTTTGGTGTTAGAATTCAACGCGGAATTGTTGCTAGTAACCCAAACGAAGCTGTTGATGCAGCCAAACAATTAACTGAAGAAACGGGTACTAGTTGGTATGTTGTTAAAGCTCAAGTTCATGCAGGTGGTCGAGGTAAAGGCGGTGGAGTAAAACTAGCAAAAAGCATCAATGATGTTCAAACAATTTCTAATGATATTATTGGTATGATGCTGGTAACACCCCAGACATCTGCTGAAGGTAAGAAAGTTAATCAGGTGTTAATATGTGAGGATGTTTATTATCCAGGAGATTCTGAACCTGAAGAATATTATATGTCTGTATTGTTAAACAGAAATACAGGTAGAAATATGATTATGTATTCAACAGAAGGAGGTATGGATATTGAAACAGTAGCAGAAGAAACCCCTCATTTAATATTTACAGAAGACATAGACCCTACATTAGGTTTATTGCCTTTTCAAGGAAGAAAAATTGCTTTTAATTTAGGTTTGTCTGGAGCAGCTTTAAAAGAAATGGCAAAATTTGTATCAGCACTTTACACAGCTTACATTAAATCAGATTCTTCAATGTTTGAAATTAATCCAGTTTTAAAAACTTCAGACGATAAAATTTTAGCTGTAGATGCAAAGGTTACTTTGGATGAAAATGCATTATTCCGTCATAAAGATTATGCTGCTATGCGTGATTTAAGAGAGGAAAACCCCGTAGAGGTTGAAGCGAAAGCAGCTGGTTTAAATTATGTTGACTTAGACGGAAATGTAGGTTGTATGGTGAACGGTGCTGGGTTGGCTATGGGAACGATGGATTTAATAAAACAAGCAGGAGGAGAGCCAGCAAACTTTTTAGATGTAGGAGGTACTGCAGATGCTCAACGTGTGGAAACAGCTTTTGGAATTATTCTACAAGATTCAAATGTAAAAGCTATTTTAGTAAATATCTTTGGAGGTATAGTTAGATGTGATAGAGTTGCTCAAGGAGTGGTAGATGCCTATAAAAGTATGGGTGATAAAATTAATGTTCCAATCATTTGTAGATTACAAGGAACTAACGCAGCAGAAGCTAAAGAACTTATAGATAACAGTGGAATGCAAATAATCTCAGCTACAGAATTTCAAGAAGCTGCAGACAAAGTTCAAGAAGTTTTAAAATCATAATATATTTGATTTTAAAAAAAAATTTTAAAAATACACCTCATTTTGAGGTGTTTTTTTATAGTTATTTGTTTTTTTGAAGTTGTTCTTTTAAAACTGTTATTTCGTCCCTAAGTTGAGCAGCAACTATAAAATCTAGAGACTTAGCAGCTTCTTCCATTTGTTTTCTTTTTTCTCTTATTCTTTTTTCTATTTCAGATTTTGCAAGATATTGGAGGTCTTGTTCAGCTACTTCTTTAATTGCATTGTTATATTGATAAGAAGCAACTGCTTTTCTTGATAATGTTTCATCAATTTTCTTATTTATTTGGGTAGGAGTTAAGTTATTTTTTTTATTATAATAAATTTGTTTTTCTCTTCTTTTATTGGTCTCTTCAATGGTTAATTGCATGCTTTTTGTTATTTTGTCTGCATACATAATAGCTATTCCATTAACATTTCTTGCGGCTCTACCTATGGTTTGAGTTAAAGACCGGTGAGAGCGTAAAAATCCTTCTTTATCTGCATCTAAAATTGCAACTAAAGAAACTTCAGGTAAGTCTAATCCTTCTCGTAAAAGATTCACACCAATCAATACATCAAAAATTCCTTTTCTAAGATCTTGCATAATTTCAACTCGTTCTAATGTATCTACATCAGAATGAATATACCTACATCGAATAGAAATTCTACTTAAATACTTCGTTAACTCTTCTGCCATCCTTTTTGTTAAAGTAGTAACCAACGTTCGTTCATCTTTTTCAACTCTCAGTTGAATTTCCTCTATTAGATCATCAATTTGATGAAGGCTAGGTCTTACCTCTATTTTAGGATCTAAGAGACCTGTAGGACGAATAATTTGCTCTACAAACACTCCCTCTGTATTTTGTAATTCATAGTCAGCTGGGGTAGCACTCACGTATATGGTTTGATTTTGAATAGCTTCAAATTCTTCAAATTTTAAAGGCCTATTATCCATTGCTGCAGGCAATCGAAAACCATATTCTACTAAATTTTCTTTTCTACTTCTATCTCCACCATACATTGCATGTGTTTGAGGAATCGTTACATGGCTTTCATCAATAATCATTAAATAATCATCAGGGAAGTAATCCAGTAGACAAAATGGTCTTGAACCAGCTTCTCGTCCATCTAAATATCTAGAATAATTTTCTATTCCAGAACAATAGCCTAATTCTCGAATCATTTCTAAATCAAACTCAGTTCTTTCTTTTAATCTTTTTGCTTCAAGATGCTTTCCTATTTCCTTAAAATAATCAACTTGTTTCACCATGTCCTCTTGAATTTGATGAATGGCATTTTGAAGAACATCTGGTGAGGTCACAAATAAATTAGCTGGATAAATAGTTAGTTTTTCAAATTTTTCTATGACTTGATTACTAACTAGATCAATTGCTTCAATTTCCTCAATTTCATCTCCAAAAAAATGAACTCTAAAACCATTTTCTCCATACGAAGGGAATATAGTCACCACATCACCTTTTACTTTAAATGTTCCACTCTTAATTTCTACATCTGTTCTAGAATATAAACTAGTTACTAATTGGTGTAAAAATTTGGTTCTATAAATTAGTTGACCAACTTCAATTGGAATCACATTTTTTTTGAATTCTACCGGGTTTCCAATACCATATAAACAGGAAACAGAGGCTACAACAAGCACATCTCTTCTTCCTGATAGTAGGGAAGATGTAGTACTTAATCTCAGTCGCTCTATGTCATCATTAATAGATAAATCTTTTTCTATATAAGTTCCTGTTACCGGAATATAGGCTTCAGGCTGATAATAATCATAATAAGAAACAAAGTATTCAACGGCATTATTAGGAAAAAACTGCCTAAATTCTGAGTATAACTGTGCTGCTAGTGTTTTATTATGGGCCAATACAAGTGTAGGTTTATTAACCTTTTCAACAACATTAGCTACCGTAAATGTTTTACCGGATCCAGTTACCCCTAATAGTGTTTGAAACTTTTCATTAGATGTAATGCCTTCTGTAAGTTGTTCAATAGCTTCCGGTTGATCTCCAGTTGGTTTGAACTCAGATTGTAGCTTAAAATCCATAGGTTAAAAATACAAATCATTTTTATCTATTAGATGAACTATTTAAAATAAATATCCACCTTTTTTATCTTCTTAGCAGCGAGAAGTTTCCTTTTCTTTCTCTAGCGTTTCCATTTCTATCAACGAGCATAATAGAGAACCAGTAATCATCCGAAGGGAGTCTTTTTCCTCCATATGTACCATCCCATCCAGGATTGTCTACATCAATTTGAGCCACTATTTTTCCAAACCTGTTAAAAATATTTATTTGTGCACTAGGGTAGAATCTAGAATTAGCACCTATAATTGCCCAAGTATCATTAATTCCATCATTATTAGGAGTAAAGAATTTAGGATACTCAATCACAGAAACCATAAGATTTGCATCTGGTCTACATCCATTTTTATCTTGAACCACAATAGTATAAAATCCACCTGAAAGATTTTCAAACACAGGAATGTCTTGAAAAGCAGTTTGCAGTCCGTTTTCATTAATTAACGCATACTGATAATCCCCAATTCCAAGATTAGTAGGATCTATGGTAATAGAATTATTATCAGAATCATCTACAATAGTTACATCATCGTCAGTAATGGTAGCTATAATAGACTCGTTTACTTGTATCTCTCTAGTTCTACTACAATCTGTACCATTGGTAGTCGTAGCCGTTACTGTATATAGCCCACCAGATTCAATAGTAATTTCATCAACATCTGTAAACTCATTACCGTTAGGTGCAGTCCATACATAATCATACACCGCATCAGGATTCTCTATAAAAAGTGTTAAAGGCGGACCACTCAAGCACACAATCTGAGGAGAAGTTACTTTAAACTTAGGTAGCGGATTTACAATCACATCAAAAGTAAAATCATCATTAACACACCCTGTGTCCTTATTTTCTACCCGAACATAAATAGTTTGCTGATTCGCCGTAGTATTGGTGTACGGACTAGATAAAGCATCCGTTCCATCAGTAGCATCCATTTGTGTTTCATGGAACGTCACATTAAAATCATCAGGATCTTGTAGTGGTCCTAAGATGTCAGTAATCTGGCTATCAAGATCAATATTTTGCACAAATCCATTGGTATCATCTCCGTCAGAATCATCATCACAATACGATAAGTTAGACGCATTTTCAGTAGTAGGTTCCGGATTTACAATAGCATTAAAATTAGAGATGCCATTAGCACATCCAGTAAGCGAATTGTATACCCTTGCATAAATGATCTGAGAGAAAGGCACCGAATTAGAAAACGGACTTCCAAGGGGTAAAGCTCCCGCTTGCGCATCAGCTAAGCTGGCATGATAGGTTACAGAAAACTGAGCAGGATCTTGCATGCCAAGAATACCTGCAGTTTGCAGTTCAAGATCAAAACTTTGCGAGAACCCATTTTGAGCCGACCCATCGGTGTTATCGTCACAAATCTCTAAATCTGGTACATAGTTAGCAACAGGTAAAGGATCTACAATGATATCAAAAGAGGTCTGAGCAGTAAAACATTTGGTATCTGTATTGGTAACTCTCACATAAATAGTTTGTCTGTCACGAACTTCATTTTCATAGTTAGAAATAGTAGTAATAGGATTGGCTCCTACATTTTCATTAGCATCTGTATAAGAGAGATGATAGGTTACCGAAAACTTAGGATCGCTTGCTTGCGAGCCAAGAATAATAGGAGTTTGAGACTCTAAATCAAAGGTTTGTACGATACCATTTGTATTATTACCATCATCCAAATTATCACATAAAAAAAGATCACTAACTGGGTTTGCTATAGGTACTGGATCTACATTTAGAGTGATAAATGGTCCAAAACCTAAACAATCATTATCTAGTTCACTATCTACCCTAATATAAATTTGTTGTGTAACAGGATATCCGATATTACGATAGTTAGCAGGATCTATTTTTTTATCATCATCTTCTTCTAATGCATCAGCCTCATTTCTCCAGAAGGTAATTATTAATTGTTGATCTGGGGGAAATAAAGCTTTAACTTCATCAGTCACAGAACTAAAATCAAAAGTAGTAATCCCATCTCCATCGTCATTGTCGGCTGTGTCATTTCCATCCTTATCTAAAAAGTCATCACACTCGTTAAATGTACGCTGAAACGATGAAGGAAGCCCCGTGGTGGAGACAATGAGTTTTACTTCAGCAATTCTGTAACATCCCAAATCGGAGATCTTGGAGATTGCTCTTGCCCAAACCTTATCAGTAGTGACATTTCTATTTTTAAAGCGAAGCGCTTCAGCTTCAGAATAAGCATTGCTTCCATTCTCTGCATCTACAGGAGTAGGAAAAAAGACAAAAGTTTCGTTAACATAATTTGTAGAGATATCTGAAGCAGCCTCATATAAATTAAAAAATGAAAAACCGTCGGTGTCATTATCACATTGTTTGAGCTCTACAGTATATGTGATAACAGGTAAAGGTTCTACAATCAATTCAAAAGATTTAAAAGTGCTACTTGGAGAATTATCAGAGACAGTGAAACAAGTAGGATCGTTATTGTTTTCAATTCTAACATACACTGTTTGAGAGGTAGTAACCTGATAATCTGTATCCTTATCAATAGCATTAGTAGTACTACTCGTTTGCGCATCTAAAATATCTATATGATAAGATATGGTATAATCGCCTGGATTGGTGACATTTGTTAATATTTCAGCATCTTTTGTATTTAAAAGGAAACTAGACTTCCCATCAGTATCTGATCCAGAAGCAGTATCATCACAGATCCTATAATCTGACGGTTGAGTAGGAGTAGGCGTATCAGTTACCTTAAGTTTAAATTGGACAGTGGTGTAACACTCATCGTTATTTATATTAATAATATTAGCCCAAATTTCGGTTGGTGTTGGAGAGGTGTTTACGATATATGGATTAGCAATCACAGCTGAGGTATTATTTGCCTCTGCATCTGGTAAATTATCAAAATACAATACTTCAAATTCATTTTTATCTAAAGAAGAATCTAACCCATTTAGTATTTGAGGTGTTTGATCTGTGATTAAGTCAAATTCTAGAAAACCAGCTCTATCTTCATCACAACGATTAATATCTGATGGTGGCGTTACAATAACTGGAGTAGCATCTACAATCAATTCAAAAGAAGTAAAAGTACTACCAGCAGAATCATCAGAAACAGCATTACAATCAACATTGGAAATATTTTCTACTCTTACATATACTGTTTGGGAGTTTGTTACTAGATAGTCTGTATCCTTAGGGATCGCATTGGAAGTACTACTTGTTTGCGCATCTGTAAGATCTGTATGATAGGATATGTAATAATTACCTGGATTAGTAACACCAACTAATATTTCATCATCTATATTGAGATCTTCTAATTTAAAAAATGATTTTCCATCTGTATCTGACCCAGAGGCAGTATCATCACATAACCTGTAATCTGACGGTTGAGTAGGAGTAGGTATATCTGTTACTTTTAGTTTAAAATCTGTGATTGCAAAACATGTGTTGGGCGCTGCAATATTCTGAACTCTTACATAGATTATTTCTTCTGTAAAGGGATCTTGATTTTCATATTCAGTAGGATCAGGAATAGAGACTGAGACTCCACCAGCATAAGCTTCATCCTCATCATTGTAGTAGATAACTTCGAAAGCAGCTAAATCTACTGAAGGATCAAAACCAGAGAGAATAGTTGTTTCTTGATCAGTAACTAAATCAAACTTAATAAGCCCATCAAGGTCTGTATCACATCTATTTATGTCATCTGGTTTTACTGCTATTGCTGGCTCAAAAACTTCTATATTAAAAATAGCATTGTATTCTGTAACATCTCCACAAGAATTTGTCAATTCTATTTTTAGTGTATAGGTACCATTATTAGCTGTTGTTAAATTGAATAATTCTAAACTCTCTGAGGTAGAAATAACAGTTGTAGTTGTTCCGTTGTCAAAACTCCATTCAAAAGAAGGTGTTGAGCCACCTGCAATTACATCAGGATCTGTAATAACAAAAGTAACATTATCTCCAATACAATATTTTAAGTCTTGGTTATTAATTGTTGTTCCTGAGTCATCAGATATATCTATTGGTAGTAGTAAAGAAGATATAAATGGAGGAAGTCCTTGGGTAGATAAACGACCATCTAAATCAATAGCATCTTTTGTAAAAATGATATCTGCTGCTTCTGCCGTTGGATTTTCTATCACATCTAAGAAGGTTGCAAAACCAGCTGGTTGGGCGTAAGTAGTGGGTATTGTTGCGTAAATTTTACCATCAGGACCTAATTGAATTGCTCCTCTGAAGCCGCCTTCAGGATACTCAATACTACCGCCAATTTGTTCGTGAATTAGAAATTTGGAGTCTGGAATGTTTGTAGCTGTTAAATCAAATTGGAAAAGCTTGTAATCAACTGGAGGGGTATTTGGAAATCTAAAATCAGAAACAGTAGATATGTATAGTTTTTTTGAATCTACTGAGAATTCAGCTCCATATGGTTGTCCATCACCCGGGAAACCTCCAACTACAAATATTTCATCGTTTATAACTTCACCAGTTAAACTATTGAAATTATATAAAATTGCTTCTTCTGGACCTTGATTTGCAACTGCTAACTTTGTACCATCTGGAGATAGTTTTAAATACCCTCTTTCATCTACTCTAGTTGATACATTTGAAATTATTGGTGTAGAATCAACTCCATTAGAATCTACTAAATAAGAATAAAAATTATTATTAAATGCAGTAACTACCCAAAATGTATTACAATCTTGTCCTTTAACTGCTGCTACTTTTTCAGTCCAATTTCCGCCCTGTAATTCAACAAAAAAACTTCCATCACTGTTTTCATCAATTAATTGACCACTACCACCGTTCAAAGACATGTCTATGGTGTAGTAATTAAAACCTTTTGAACTGTTATTGTCTGTTACAGTAAAAAGGTAATAAATTGAATCAGATAACGGTTTTGGTATAATCATTCCTGATTGAGCAGCAGAGGGGTCACCTAATAAATTATTTCCTAAACTTCCATCTGTATATGTCATTATATCGTGGTTCTTATCCCACACAGTAATACCATCTGAATAAAATAATAAATTTCCATTAGCATCAGAAAATGTTGAGCACCCCTCTAAAGTACTTAATTCACCATCCAAGAGAGCTTTAGGTGGTGTAAAATTAAAATCTATACCTGCATTTTGGCCAAAATACCAAATATTAGCTTGTTTTTGAGAATATGAATGCAATCCAATAAAAAGTAAAAAAAGAGTGATGGTTTTTTTCATTTATAAAGACATTAAAATGATAACCAAATATAGGAGAATTTTTTCTTAATAAAAGGGCATATTAATCCTTTAATCACTGTTGTTAAAATAAACAACAAATTGCATATTCATTCACATTTTAATGGCTTAGAATAAATTACAAATCTCTCTTTTTTAACAATGCATAAGAACCATAAATAAAGATAGATGTCCAAACTATCACTATCATGATATTTAAAAATTCAACATCATAGCTTTTGGTGAATTGTTCTCCAACAGAGGTTGCTATAGACCTAACAGCTCCTAGTCTAGAAAAAGGTTCCTTAATTAAATTTGACATAGCCTCAAAAGGCAAAAACATCATTACATTATTAACGCTCTCTGAAATAGATTCTGAACCTCTAAAAACATAAAACAAGAAACCTTTAAAAATACTTTCTAAAATAAGCCATACAAACATGGCTCCAACTGCAAAAGCTGATCTTTTAACCAAAATACCAAAGAATAGTCCAAAAGAAAAGAAGCCTACCAACTTAATGAAAAAGCCTAGGAGGTATTCGAGATCAGTAAATATAATGCTAAACTCATTGTAATCAGAATATATGAAACCTAATATCAAAGAGACAATGAAGACAAAAAGTGTTGAAATACCAGCTAAAACAATAACGGTGTAGAATTTAGACAATATAAACTCTTTTTTACTTAGGCCGTCTATTAAGTTTTGCTTAAGCGTCTTATAGCTGTATTCATTAGAAATCATTGAAACTATAACTAACAGTAAAAAAAACTTAAAAAGAGAAGCCATGAAGGTATTAAAGTGCCATATGTAGGGGAAATTAAAAATACCCATGTCGGCTAAATGAAATTTAATAAGACCAATATCAAATTTTATAATAGCTATTAGTGCAATAGAAGTGAGTAACCCAAAATATATTAACGTAAGTATTCTGCTGGGTTTATTGTATTTGAATTTATGAAATTCTATAGAAAGTAATCGTAACATGTTTAAGTATTGTATTTAATTATTGTTTGTTAAATCAAGGAATTGTTCCTCTAAGCTTGGTTTTCTTTTTACCAAGTGAGAAACGGTTATTCCATTTTTAAACAAGTAGTTATTAATCTCAGAGGCTTCCATTTCTTTAGTTAAATGTGCAACAATGAGATCTCCTTCCTCTTTTACAGACCCAATATTGCTATTGTTATTTAAAATGGATATCAATTTATTTTTAGGTTCATTTGTGTTGAGTTCAAATAAACCGTGAGAGGCACTCATTTCATCAACGCTTCCACTATATAATTTTACTCCTTCTCTAATAACAACTACATGGCTACATACTTTCTCTACTTCATCTAAAAGATGCGATGCTAGTAAAATGGTAGTTCCATTCTTTGCTATCTTTTGTATAATTTCTCTAATTTCATGAATACCTTGAGGATCTAGCCCATTTGTTGGTTCGTCTAATATTAAAATTTCAGGATTATTTAGTAGAGCAGAGGCTATGGCTAATCTTTGTTTCATACCTAAAGAATAGGTTTTGAATTTACTATTTCTTCTTTCGAAGAGATTAACAACTTTTAGTTTCTCCTCAATTTTTTCTGTAGAAATATCTTTTATTTTACAAATCAAGGATAAGTTTTGAATGGCAGTCATGTAAGGGTAGAAGTTTGGTCTTTCTATAATAGCCCCAACTTTTTTCAAGGCTTGATGTGTTGAAAGGTTTCCATCAAACCAACTAAATTCTCCAGAGGTTTTATTAACAACATTTAAAATAATTCCCAGAGTGGTAGATTTTCCACTTCCATTAGGGCCTAAAATACCATATACATTACCTTTTTGGATATCAAATGATAAGCTATTTACTGCGTGAACTCGACCAAATTTTTTGTCAAGATTTTTGAGAGATAAAATTGTTTCCAATATCTTAATCTATTAAATTCATACAATAAGACGAGTATGTGTGTGTGTTGTTACATGCAAGTAAGTAAAATTTCTTCACGCTACTAAATAAAAAACTTACTAAATTTTACTAATATTGATCAAAATCTATGTCATCCAAGCTTTCAAAGTCATTATTAAAGTTACTCCCATATTCATCTTCAAAATCTTGATCAGATTGCTCTGCAATAAATTCTTTTTCGGGGGCTTCTGTAGGAATTTGCCCAACCGATAAAATAGTTTTTGGTAAGTTGTCTTGGGTGTCTGAAGATACCTCAATGACTTCAACGTAAAAAGTCCACATTTTTAAAAAATCATAGACATAAATTAATTTATCTCCCGAATTAGGGATAGTGTTTTTGATAAAACAATTTTTCATAAATATTTCCTCTCCTACCTCAGACATATCAAATAAAGGTATTTCTTTACCTTCATTCCATTCATCATCAGTTCTGTAAAATGAAGCCATCTCTGAACCACCAAAATCAAAAGATTTTGCAATGGTAAAGTGCAATGTTTCTAAATTTAAATGATCGTCAACAAGTATTGTTCTAATAATATCTTCTTTTGTATCTAGGATTACTCTAATTTTGTACATCTTCTGTTGCTAATTTCAATCTCAAAATTACAATATTTTATATGTATTTTTGCCTAATAAAAGAAATAGCATGAATAAAAGTGAGATTTTAAAAGGTTTTAATAAAAAATCTGCAAACACATTAATGGAAACTCTTGATATTGAATACATAGATGTAGGCGAAGATTTTTTGACTGCAAAAATGCCAGTAAACTCAAGAGTTCATCAACCATACGGTCAACTTCATGGTGGTGCAACTGCTGCTTTAGCAGAGTCTGTTGGTAGTGCTGCTTCACATTTTTTTATTGATGGAGACAAGCAATTTATTAATGGAATAGAATTAACAATTAATCATATAAAAAGTAAAAAAGAGGGAGAGGTATTTGCAACCGCAAAAAATATTCACAAAGGGAGGTCTACTCATTTATGGGAGGTTAGAATTGTTGATGAAATGAAACAATTAATTTCAATTTGTAAAATGACAAATATTGTTCTTAAAAAAAAATAATTTAGAATTTCAAAATAGTTAAATTGAGTTCAATCTTCAAAAAAATTTTAGCATCTCATAAAAACAATCTTCCATTTGTTAGTTTTAGAAAGCCAAATTCTAATAAAATAAACACATATCTATGTGAAGATTCCTCAATTAAATACTCCGAATCTTATAAGGAGGAAGGTTTTGTTTTTGCCCCTTTTCATAACCAGTATCCCTCAATCATTTTTTTAAAAAGTAAATCTAAAGTTTATGAAGATGAATTTGTTAATGATTCTATGAATTCAACATCAAATAGTTTTCATCAACCCGTATCTGATAAAAAGAGACATTTAGATTTAGTTATTTCTGGAATTGATGCTATTAAAAATAATCAATTTAAAAAAGTTGTACTATCTAGAAAAGAAATTGTTAAGCTAGATAGTATTGATATTTTGTCAATCTTTCAAAAATTACTTTTTAAATATAAAAATGCATTTGTTTATGTTTGGTTTCATCCAAAAGTTGGTTTATGGATGGGTGCTACTCCTGAAAGGTTAGTTACTTTAAACAAAAGAGAGTTTCACACAACTGCCTTAGCAAGTACTCAAGTTTTTGAAGGAAATATGAATCCTTTTTGGGGGGCAAAAGAAAAAGAAGAACATCAAATTGTATTAGATTATATTGTTTCCCAAATAAAAGATCAGGAAAACGAGATAATTTTAAAAAACTTTTCAGTTTCTGACACCTACACTATTAAGGCGGGTAATTTACTTCATTTAAAAGCTGACATAAAAGGTACTATTGGTGATTTTGAACTCAAGAGTTTATTGGATACTTTACATCCAACACCTGCTGTATGTGGATTACCAAAAGCTGCGGCTAAAGATTTTATTTTACAAAATGAAAATTATGATAGGTGCTATTACACTGGTTTTTTGGGTGAAATTAACACCAATTTAAAAACCGAATTATTTGTAAATCTTCGCTGTGTAGAAATTATAGATACGTTTGCAGCTATTTATGTTGGTGGAGGTATAACTTTAGATAGTAATCCTGAAGATGAATGGTTAGAAACTAGTAATAAAACAAATACTATAAAAAGTGTTTTAAAATAAAAAAAAGCAATCAAAATTAATTGAAAGCTTTTTAGTAATTGAATTTGAATAGTAGTTTATATGTCATCAAAACTAACGTCAGTAAAACTTTCCGTTGTTTTTTCTTCTATAACTTCTTGATCTTCTTCTTTTTTATAATCTTTTTGGTGACGCTCACTAATTACCTCTGATCCTTTTTCATCTAAAATATAGTCAGTTGCTTTCGCTAACATTTCTTTAAAATCACTAAAATCTTCTT
>JADFAM010000035.1 GCA_015665265.1 Flavobacterium sp. | reverse complement strand
AGGTATTCCAAAGGAACCCTATGGATTTTCAAATCAAAAAAAAGGGAGATTTGGCCCACCTAAGTTTAAGGAAGTTTCTTTTAAATTAAACAAAAGCGATATTTTTAAAATAGTTATCGAATAAGGTGTCTACTTTAACGATTTATTAAAAAAAAATAAAGAAACTCTAGATACTTTAAAACCAATTTGCTTTGGTATTTTTAATACTAGTATCAATTATTCTAAGTTAAAATTTTATTTATAAGATCTTGTTTCGTTTTTTCATCCTCTCCAAACAACCAGCGTAAGGTATTATCTTCCCAAATCTCGTGATATTGTTTTTGGTCAATAATTGAACGCTCTTTTGCTAAATCTAGGAGTTTTCCCGGGTAAGATGATTGAGCATCACTTTCCATTTCTCCCAAAGGATAGGGATCGTCTAGCCCCATAATTACTTGATTAGACCCTTGACGCTCTATCATTAATTTTAAAGAATCTGTATCATGCACCAAGGTATCAAAATAAATATTTGGATGACCTACGGCTTTTCTTGGGTGTATTTTACCTTCAAATAGATCTGGCCTACCATCAAACCCTTGTATTCTTCTTCCTAAATTCATCTGAGCCAATTGTCCACCATGAGCAAAACATGTTCTTATATTAGGAAAACGCTCTTGCATTCCGTTTAATGTGTAAAAATGGTATGCATCCCCACATTGAGCCAACATCCAAATTAAATGAAAACGCCAAGAAGTATTTTCTAATTTTATCATTTTATCACCATCATAGGGATGAATTTCTATGGCTAATTTATACTTATCTGCTAATTCAAAAATTGGATCATTCTCTTTATCAAAAACACATCTCCATTGCCCTATAGAATCCATAAAATGAGTTGGCAAGCATAAAACTTTCAAATCTAACACCTCTACACATCGCTCAATTTCCCATAAAGCACCCTGAATAAAACCAGGATGAACTACAAAACCACAAGTAAATTTTGAGGGATAATCTTGTTGTATTTTAGCATTAAAATCATTTTGAAAACGCAGTGCTTTTTTCATTTCCTCTAAACGTAATCCGTTACCATAAAGCTGAGAAAGGTTTAAGACTACTGCGTGATCTATTTTATTTTTTTCCATCCACAATAGTTTTTCATCTAAGAAAAAACTAGAGTCTGTTACCGGACGCTTCCATCCTTTTTGAAGCATGTGCCTTCGTTCATCATCTACCCAGAAAATTTCCTTTTCTTTCATAAATAAAGGAATCTGTTCCGGATAAGGAAGCAAATGTGAATGTCCGTTAATTCTTAGTTTGCGTTTCATTAAGAAATATTATTGATCATAGAATCTTTTGTCAACCTCCATAATTTCACCTGTTTTAGGACAAGTTCTTAATTTTTCATCAGAATAAAACCTTTTAAAAACTGGGAGAAAATCTTTTTCGATATTAGTTAACTTAAAATATTCTTCATAAAGTAACTCATTTGCACTGTCTGAAAACCATAATAAACCATCTTTTTGTTCATCAGTTCTTTTTCTTTCAATTACTAAACCTATTGAACCCTCAGATCTTATTGGTGAATGTGGTATTTTTGCTGGTAATAGAAACATCTCTCCAGCTTTTATTGGAATTTCAACGAGCTTTCCATTTTGTTGTGTTTTTACAAGTATCTCACCCTCTATCTGATAAAATAGCTCTTCTGTTTCATTATAATGATAATCTTTTCTAGCATTTGGACCAGCAACAATCATTACAATATAATCTTCTGACTCTACATATAGATTTTTATTACCTACAGGTGGTTTCAACAAATGTCTATTGTCATCAATCCATTTTTGTAAATTAAAAGGTGTTTTTATTTCCATGAGTTTTATGATGATGAATTTGTTTCAATATATGCTATTTTTTACAACTCTTAAAAGTTGAAAATTATTATGAACCCTACATTACAATGATTTTGTTCTTCCACCATCCACAGGAAGATTAATTCCTGTAATATAACTTGCAGAATTACTAGCTAAAAATGTTACTGCAGCAGCAGTTTCCTCTGGTTTTGCAAATCGTTTTGCCGGTACATAGTCTTTCATAATTTGAGTCATTTTTTCTTGAGTGGTATTTGCACCTTTCGCTTTGATACTAATAATCTGATCTAAACGCGCTGTATCTGTAAATCCTGGTAATACATTATTCATGGTTATTCCAAACTCTGCCAATTCACTTGCCATTGTTTTTGACCAATTAGCTACAGCATTTCTAATGGTATTACTAACACCTAAACCGGGTATTGGTTCTTTCACAGAAGTTGAAATAATATTTATAATTCTTCCAAAACATTGTTTTTTCATAAAAGGAACTACAGATTGCACTAATATTTGATTGACTAATACATGCATTTGAAAAGCCGCCGAAAACTCATCTATACTAGCATCTATGATA
Source organism: Flavobacterium sp. (assembly GCA_015665265.1). GTDB lineage: Bacteria > Bacteroidota > Bacteroidia > Flavobacteriales > Flavobacteriaceae > Polaribacter. The sequence goes on along the minus strand of JADFAM010000035.1, from coordinate 16,508 downwards.
GCTCCACTTTTAGGTCCTCCTGTATTATTGATTAAAATATGAAAGCTGTTACAAGTAGATACAACATGCTTAACTTGGTCTGGATTTGAAAAATCTGCTACTAAATATCCATGCTTTTGCTGCCCATTTTGAGGAAGTTCCTTTAGAACTTCTTGAAGTATTTCTTTGTTTCTAGCAATTAAAGTAACATTTACACCTTCTTTAGCCAAAGCAAATGCTGTAGCCCTTCCTATGCCCTGAGTACTCCCGCAAACAAGTGCGTTTTTATTTTGCAATCCTAATTCCATATGTACAGTATATATCTATGTTGATTATTAATTGTATTTAATACAAATATTTTTAGGTTCTGTAAAAAAGCGCAGAGCCTCTAGACCTCCTTCTCTTCCAACACCTGAATTTTTCACGCCTCCAAATGGAGTTCTAAGGTCTCGTAACAACCATGTATTTACCCAAACGATTCCTGTATGAATCTGTTTAGAGATTCTCATAGTTTTCTTTAGATCATTGGTCCATAATGTAGCCGACAATCCGTAAGAACTATCATTTGCCATTGCTAATACTTCATTTTCATTATTAAAAGGCATAATAGTTACCACAGGGCCAAATATTTCTTCTTGATTTAACACACATGAATTATCTTTAACTTCTATGATGGTAGGCTCTAAATAATAGCCACTTTCAAAATTATGAATAGAAACTAAATTTCCTCCAAAAATTACTTTTCCTCCATATTGCGCTGCATTATCAATATATGACCTAACTTTTTCTAGATGTGGTTTTGAAACTAGAGCACCCAAATCTGAGGTTGAATCAAAAGGATTACCAACTTTTAATTTTGATACAGCAGTTATAAAATCAGTTTTAAATTTTTGATAGATTGATGCTTCAATAAAAATTCTACTTCCACATAAACAAATTTGACCTTGATTTGCAAATGAAGATCTAACGGTAGCTTCAAGCATCTCATCGTAATTACAATCTGCAAAAATAATAGCTGGATTTTTTCCACCCAACTCAAGCGATAATTTCTTAAACATTGGCGCTGCTACTTTAGCAATATGAGCCCCTGTTTGAGTGCCTCCAGTAAATGAAATCGCTTTGATTTCTGAATGAGCAACAATGGCCTGCCCTATAGTTTTCCCTGAACCGTGAACAATATTTAAAACGCCTTTTGGAAGCCCTGCTTCATTTAATATCTCCCCTAACAAAAAAGCAGTCATTGGAGTAATTTCACTTGGTTTAGCCACAACACAATTTCCTGCAGCTATTGCAGGTGCAATTTTCCATGTAAATAAATACAGAGGCAAATTCCATGGTGAAATACATCCAACAACACCAATAGGTTGTCTAAGTGTAAAATTTATAGCATTTAATCCAACACTATCATGGGTTTCTGAGGCAAATTGAGTAATAGCATTGGCAAAAAACTGAAAATTAGCAGCAGCTCTAGGAATATCAATAGATTTAGCTAACTCTAGAGGCTTTCCATTATCTTTAGCTTCAGCTGCAGCAAGTTCTGGTAATTTTTCAGTTATTAAATGAGCAATATTAGAGAGAATTTGTGATCTTTTTTCTAAAGTTGTTTCAGACCATTTTGGAAATGCATTTTTTGCCGCTTTAAATGCATTTTTTAAATCTATATCTGAAGAATTAGGAATTTGACTATAAATCTCACCGTTAGAAGGATTATAATTATCAATCCAATTATCTAAAATTGGATTTACAAATTCACCGTTAATGTAATTTTTAATTTTCATGCTAATTTCTGTGTCCAGCTAAATTAGATATAACATCTTATTAGTTATGTAGCTCAAAAAACTACTCGTTAAAACTGGTATTTAATATTGAAAGACAAATTTTAATTCCTTGTCTAATATTTCCAATTCGTATATTTTCATTAGGGTTGTGTTGATTGTTATCCATATTTACCATTGGAACAATAATAGCAGGAATATCTAATTCATTAATAGCTGGTATAATGGGGACTGTGCCTCCCATTGTCCTTATACTTACTGGCTCTTTACCAAAAGTATTCGTTAATGAACTTCTGAGTTTTTCTCCAAAGGGATCATTCAATGCAGTTCTAAAGGCATTCACTCCTGAATTTCCTTTAAAAGTTGCAATCTTATCATATGTTAACCTTTCCGTATCAGATGGAGACCTATCCAATACTAAATATCCTTGATTCTTGATGTGATTTTTAATTTTCTCTAGCTGTTTTTTACCATCTGTCTCCTCAACTAAACGAACATCTAGGTGAGCTGTTGCATATTCTGGGATAATTGTTTTTAAAGCTTTTCCTTTCCAAGAAGTTTCTATTTGTCTCACATTTAAAGTGGGATATTGTAATGATTCTTGATAATTTTTCCCAACATTTTCTTCTTTAAAAATCATCAAAGCATTATTTATATCTTTTTTATTATCTGGAACAGATTTTAGTATATCAGATACCTCCTCTGAAATACTTATTCCTTTATAATAGTCATCTATTAATACCTTTCCATTTTCTGACTTCATAGATGTTAACAATCTTGAAAGTCTGAACACAGGATTGGCAACATAATTTCCGTAATGACCACTATGTTGGGGTAATTTAGACCCATAAGTAGTAATACTGCAACTAGCAACACCTCTACAACCAAAAGTTAATGTGGGTTGGTTAGAATTATGGGCAGGACCATCCATAATAATCATATAATCAGCCTCATATTCTTCCTTATATTTTTGTAGTGTAGATAAAAAACCATTTGATCCATATTCTTCCTCTAGATCAAAAATAATTTTAATATTAAATTTTGGATTTTGATTCGCCGATTGTAATAATTCTAAAGCTGATAGAAACATTATAATAGGTGCTTTATCATCAGCAGAAGCTCTTGCAAAGATTCGCCACTCATCGTCTATTTGTTCATTAATTCTAGACCATTCAATTTCATTCCATTGTCCGGTATTGCTTTGCTCTTTTAACACAGGAATAAATGGATCTTTTTGATTCCAACTTGTTGGATTAACATCCTGACCATCTAAATGAAAATAAAATAAAGTTGTTTTAAATGTAGGATTAACAACTCGTTCTGCCAGTAAAACCGGTAACGTAGAGGACTCTAATGTTTTCAATTGAAAACCAACTTTTTTGTATTGTTCTTTAACCCAGGCAACATTTTTATACATTTTTTGAATGTCTGTTGGTACATTTGGAATACTTACAAATGTTCTATGACTTGAAATTACTTCGGGTAATTTAACATCTATTAGTTGATTCCAATTTTCCTGAGCAAACAAGGAAATCGTAAAAAATATAAAAATGAATACTATTTGATTTTTTTTCATTAGTCTAAAATTACTGTTTTTTGTAAGCTGTTACTTTAATTTCTACAACCAAATCTGGATGTGGTAATTGATGAACAGCTACAGTAGTTCTCGTTGGACCTGTTTCCTTTTCAAAAAACTCTCCATAGGTTTTATTATATCCTGCAAAATCATTCATATTAACAAGAAAAGAAGAAACATCTACCACATCTTTTATATTAGCCCCAACAGTTTGAAGATTTTTGTCAATATTTCGCAAAACTTCTCTTGTTTGTTCTTCAATATTTAATCGCTTCGTTCCCATTTCATCAATAATCGTTACTCCAGCTATACTGTTATCTGCTCTTCGAGAACTAGTCCCTGATACAAAAATAAAATCTCCTACAACTTTTACATGAGGGTAAGCTCCTCTTGGCGATACTTTAGTACTCATTTTTTTAATTATATAATTAGTAATCAACTTTAAGGCTAAAATGTAATTGGTTTACATATAAGCTAAAGTATAAATATACACAAGTTCATTAACAATACAATTATGAAGACTTTTGGTCTTGTTAGATACTATTAATAAAACATCTAACTACTTTATATTTGTTATTTTACTCAAAAAAATCACATCAAAAGTTTGTTTGTTTCCTCTTGTACTTTATATAAGATTTTGTTCATTAGCTCTTTAGACATTTGTAATGAAGAAGAATACATAGGGTTTTCTGCCATTTTTAGTAAGACTTTATCTTGTGCTCTTCCTTTTGTCATTGCTTCATTGTATCCAATATACTCATTAAATGTAACCAAAGAGTATTTAGAAAAATATTCTGTTGGAAAATACTTTTCTAAGTTCATTTCAATATTTCTTTTCTCTTTGAATAACGAGTTAGCAACATGATCACGCATTTCGTAATAATTATCAATAGCTAAATCTGCAATAGCGTCTGTATCAATTTTTCGTTTTTTTTGAAATTCTGAAAATACTGTTGACCAGTCTCCTTCAAATTGATTTAACACGGTGTCAAAAACATAAACATCTTCAAAAGAAGCATTCATTCCTTGTCCATAAAAAGGCACAATAGCATGCGAAGAGTCTCCAAGTAATAATGTATTTCCTTTATAGGACCACGGATAGCACTTAATAGTCCCTAACTTACCTGTTGGATTATTTTCAAATTCTTTTAATATATCTGGAATTAATGATAAAGTATCTGGAAAGTCTTTTTTAAAAAATTCTATAATCTTTTCTTCTGTAACTAGATTGTCAAAATTATACAATCCTTCAGAATAACTTAAAAATAACGTTACAGTAAAACTTCCATCCATATTTGGGAGTGCGATAAGCATATAATCTCCGCGAGGCCATATATGAAGATGTTCTTTACTTATGACATGGTTTCCATTTTTATCAGCAGGTATTTCGAGTTCTTTATATCCATGTGTCAGAAAGTCTTGGGTTACACTAAACTCAGGAAATTGTTTTTCATAGCTTTTTCTCAATGAGGAACCAGCACCATCTGTTCCAAAAATAACATCTGCCTGTACAGTAAATTGTTTTTCAGAATCAAAAGATTGAAAACATGCTATTTTAGTTTCTATATCTATCTCTAAACACTTGGTATTGAAATGAATTTTTACATTTGAATATTTTTCTGCTTCGGAAAGCAATAATACGTTTAGATCTCCCCTTGATATTGAATAGATACACTCTCCTTGTCTTCCAGAATAATTAGATTCAAAAGTATTTGATGCTGCATCATGCATTAAACGACCTTTCATTGGAATACACAACTCTCTTGCCTTTTCCTCAATACCAGCCATCCGAAGAGCCTTTAAACCTCTGTTCGATAAAGCTAAATTAATTGATCTTCCAGCTGAAATATCTGACTTTCGTAAATCAGATCTGCTTTCATAAACTACCACTTGATAGCCTCTTTGAGCCATTCTTAATGCTAACATAGAGCCACACAAACCAGCTCCAACAATAAGTATTTTCTCTTTTTTATTCATTTACAATAAACTTTCTAAAATTGTTACCATATGATAAACATCTTCAAAACTTGTATACATTGGTACTGGGGCACATCTAATAACATCCGGTTCTCGCCAGTCTGTTATGATATTATTTTCTGTTAGTTTTTTATGAAGATTTTTATCTGCGTTTTTAACTTGTAAAGACAACTGACAACCTCTTTCATTTGGATTAGTAGGAGTTATTATCTTGATAGTATCTGAAGCTATTTCATTGACTAGATACTCAAAGAAACCTGTTAATTTTTTTGATTTTTTAACCAATGCACCCATCCCTACTTTTTCAAAAATATCTAGAGATGCCTTAATAGCTGCCATTGATAAAATAGGAGGATTACTTAATTGCCAACCCTCTGCACCACTCATCACATCAAAAGGTTGCCTCATATTAAATCGTGTTTCTTTGTTGTGATTCCACCAACCTGCAAATCTTGGTAAATCTTTTCTTTGTGCATGTTTTTCATGTACAAACAATCCTGATAAACTTCCAGGTCCAGAATTTAAATACTTATAGGTACACCAAGCTGCAAAATCAATAGAACTGTTATGAAGATTGGGTTGAATATTTCCTGCTCCGTGAGCTAAATCTATTCCTACCATACATTTTTTTGCATGCCCTAATTCAGCAATTTTTTTGATATCCAGATATTGCCCTGTGTAATAATTAACTCCACCAATTAATAACAAAGCTACCTCATCACCTTGTGAATCAAGTATGGATTTCAAATCCTCTAATTCAAGTAATTCTTTTCCTTCTTTTGGTTTCCATTCTATGAGAGCTTCCTCTGGATCGAATCCATGAAAAGATAATTGCGACTGAACAGCATATCTATCTGATGGAAATGCATCACTTTCAATAATTATTTTATACTTGGTTTTTGAAGGCTGATAAAAAGACACCATCAATAAATGAATATTCGTTGTTAATGTATTCATAACAACTACTTCAACAGGCTTTGCACCAACAACTTTCGCCATAGTATCAGTTAAAAGCTCATGATATGACAACCATGGGTTTTTAGCTTCAAAATGTCCTTCTACCCCAAAATTTGCCCAATCATCAAGCTCTTGCTCAATATATTTAGAAGTAATTTTTGGTTGTAACCCTAACGAATTTCCCGTAAAATAAAGCCATTCTTTTCCCTCTTTATCTCTAGGAATATGAAATTCATTTCTAAGGTAAGAGATTGGATCTTCTTGATCTAATTGTTTGGCGAAGTCTAGTGAGTTTTGATAATTCATTAAATAAAAAACGATTGCTCTCAAATATAGAACAATCATTTTTTAGAAAATAATTTTTATGATTTTTTTGACAAACAGCATTAATACAATACCCGAAACTTTATGGTTCCTTCAACGTCTTTTAGGGCTTTAATTACTTTCTTATTGTATTCTTTATCTATATCTGTAATTACGTATCCAACTTTTGCATCGGTAGATAAAAATTGACCTATGATATTTAATTCAAATTCAGCTAATACTCTATTGATATTTGCCATAACCCCTGGCACATTTTTGTGAATATGTAAAAAACGATGGGCTTTAATTTGTCTTGGCAATCTAATATTAGGAAAATTAACAGCATCTACTGTATTTCCAGAATTTATGTATGCCATTATTTTTCCAGGTACAAAATCTGCAATATCTCGCTGTGCTTCTTCTGTACTTCCCCCTACATGCGGAGTTAATATAACATTATCTAACCCTTTTAAATCTGTATAATACTCCCCATTAGCTCTTGGCTCTTCTGGATATACATCTATAGCAGCTCCTGCTAGTTTCCCTGACTCCAAAACTTCCCTAAGCGCTTTGATGTCTACCACAAATCCTCTAGAAAGATTTACTAGATGTGCTCCATTTTTCATTTGAGCTAGCTCATTCTTACCTATAAAATTTTTATTAGCAGCATTGTCATCTATATGTAATGTTACTACATCAGAAATAGCTAGTAACTCTTTTAAATTTTGAATTCTTGTAGCATTTCCTAAAGCTAACTTATCCTCTACATCATAATAGTAGACATCCATTCCTAATGCCTCAGCTAAAACTGATAGTTGTTTCCCAATATTTCCATATCCAACTATTCCTAATTTTTTACCTCTTACCTCTCTTGAGCCTTCAGCTGTTTTATTCCATTGTCCATTGTGTAATTCTGTACTCCTTTGGAATACTGATCGCATGAGCATAATAATCTCACCAATGGCTAATTCTACAACAGATCTAGTGTTGCTGTATGGTGCATTAAAAACAGTAATTCCGTTTTCTTTACATGCATCTAAATCTATCTGCTTAGTTCCAATACAAAAAGCACCAATACTCATTAATTTGGTAGCCGATTCTACTACTCTCTTGGTTACTTTAGTTTTGGACCTTATACCCAACACATGAACTCCTTCTAATTTTTTTATTAATTCATCTTCAGATAAACTAGTTTTTACAGTTTCTACAGAAAACCCATCTCCAGTTAATTTTTCAAAAGCATCTGGATGAACATTTTCTAATAATAAAATTTTGATTCTATTTTTAGGATATGAAATGTTTCTTGGAAGCTTATTTACATACAAAAATTCATCAAAATTTGGCGTAATGTGATCTGCATTTTCTATCGTCTTTTCTCTAGAAATATTTTCGGTGTATGCAAAAAAAGTATCAGCAACTCCAGCTTCTTTTGTAACGTAATCACTATATCCATCACCTATTACTTGAATCTCACCTTCAAGATCTAAATTTTTTAAACATTCAATTTTCCCATTGTGGGTAGACAACACATTGTTACTGTCAAAACCTACAATTATATCATTATCATCATATTCAAATGTATTGGCAAAAACTCTCTCTGTAGGAATATTGTAATCTTTAACTATATCGTCAATAAACTCTTTAAAGCCACAAGAAATAACGTAAATATCATCAGAAAAGTTTTCAAAAAATTCTTTATTTCTCTCGATAGAAATAGAAACCTTCTTTCGTAACTGACTGATAAGAATTGGAAGATCCGATTTTTTTGCATTTAATAGTTGAATCCTTTTTTCTAAGGATTCTGTGAAGGAAATTCTACCATCAATTCCAAGGTTAGTAATGTCTACTATCTTATTAATTATCTCGTCTTTTTTATTATTATTAACCAACGAAATTTCTGCTAAAACATCTAGAGCTTCAACGCTTGTTAATGTGCTATCAAAATCAAATACAAAATTTCTTTTTGATTGAATCATGTTTACTTTTTTCTATGCAATAAATTTACGAAATGAGAAGCTATAATTTCGCACAAGAATTATTTTTTTACTACAACGTTTTCATCAATGATTATAAACCATCCAAAGAATAGTTATTTAATGGAATTATTAAACTTAATTTTAAAAAACAAGAAGTAATATCCACCATAAAACCGGTAGAGACTCTACCCAAAAAGAGCTGTAGTATTTAGATTGTTTTTGAGTGGAACGCATCAAAAATAAAAGTAAAATAAAACAAATTATTAGGAAAATATTTTTATTTAATAGAGATTCTGTTAATAAAAACTCAAGGGTTAATGTAAAAAGCAGCAAAACAAAACCAACTTTTTTTGTTTTTTCAACTCCAATCTTTTGAGGAAGAGTTTTAATGTCTTTAATATCTAGATGCATGTCTCTAATTTCAAAAGGAAATATTAAAACCAAAACAAAAAACATCCGTTGCAGAAACGATAGAATTAAGTCAACGCCTATGGGAGTTTCATGAACTAATAACGGAATACTAGAGCTAACACCTGCCCAAACAAAAGCTACTAGAAATATTTTTAAATAGCTTACTTTTCTTAAATTTTTTTGAAATCCACTAAGAAAAGGCACTACATAAATTAAAGTAATGATCATAAAAGGAAAAAAATAAAACAACGCTACTGAAGAAATTTTTGTGCCATAATAAATAAGAAAACAAAAACTTAAAAAAGAAAAAATTTGAATCAATCTCATGTTTTTTGTCAGACTCATATGATAGAATTTAGCTACACCTGCATACTTAATAAAATTGTAACCAGTTATGGTTCCATAAAAAATAAAATAATCTAAGTTTTCATTGTAAGATATTCCTGCATATAATTCTGTAATTCTAACAAGCGAATACACCGATAAAGCAACGTGAATACTAGAGTTAATGTAAAAATTAAAGATTAATTTCAGATAAGTCATTAGACAAAAATAAGAATTCTTTTATCAACAACTACATGTTAATTATTTGATAGTTTTTTAACTATTTTATAAGTAAATAATTTCTCATTTTTTCGTTAATTTTGCATAAAAATTCATAACACTATACAATGAACACTAATTCATTTCAAAGAAGACATATTGGACCAGATGAAAATGAACAAAAGCAAATGCTTGATGTTATTGGAATTAAAAGTCTTGACCAATTGATTAAGGAAACTATCCCGGAGGATATTAGACTTCAAAAATCTCTGGATTTGGAAGATCCAATGAGTGAATATGAATATTTAAACCACATTGAAGAACTTTCAAAGAAAAATAAAATATTTAAGAGTTACATTGGACTTGGATATCATGAAGCTATAGTGCCAAGTGTCATCAAAAGAAATATATTAGAAAACCCAGGATGGTATACTGCATACACACCTTATCAAGCAGAAATTGCTCAAGGAAGATTGGAAGCCTTGTTAAATTATCAGACCATGGTATGCGATTTAACCGGTATGGAATTGGCTAATGCTTCTCTGTTAGATGAGTCTACAGCTGCTGCTGAAGCAATGGCTTTATTATTTGATGTACGTGAAAGATCACAAAAAAAAGCAGGTGTAAATAAGTTCTTTGTCTCTGAGGAAGTATTGCCACAAACTTTATCTGTATTAAAAACTAGAGCAATTCCTATAGGAGTAAATTTAGTAGTTGGAAATCATGAAGAATTTGATTTCTCAGATGAATATTATGGAGCTATTGTTCAATATCCAGGAAAACATGGTCAAGTTTATGATTACACTAACTTTATCGGGAAGGCTAATGCCAACAATATTAAAGTAGCTGTTGCTGCTGATATTTTATCTCTTGTAAAATTAAAAGCTCCTGCAGAATTTGGAGCTGATGTAGTTGTAGGAACTACCCAACGTTTTGGTATTCCTTTAGGCTATGGTGGACCTCACGCTGGATATTTTGCTACAAAATCAGCTTATAAAAGAAGTATTCCTGGAAGAATTATTGGTGTTACGAAAGATAAAAATGGAAATAGAGCACTTCGAATGGCTCTTCAAACTAGAGAGCAACACATCAAAAGAGAAAAAGCAACTTCAAATATTTGTACAGCTCAAGTACTACTTGCAGTTATGGCAGGAATGTATGCCACTTATCATGGAAAAAGAGGAATTCAGTTCATTGCCGATTCTGTTCATAAAAGTACAACTACACTAGCTACTGCATTAAATGATTTAGGTTTTAAACAAATTAATAGCCATTATTTTGACACAATTACCATAAAAGCAGATGCAATTACTCTGAAAAACACAGCTGAATCTCAAAATATTAATTTTAACTACATTGATAACGAGACTGTCTCTATCTCATTAAACGAAACTGTAGGACTAAAGGAAATAAATGCCATACTTTTCACATTTACAAGCGCTTTTAACCTTCCTGAAAAATTAATCACAAGTTTTACAGAAATTGACTCTATTCCTGACTTAGCTAAAAGAAACACTTCTTTTCTAGACAACGAGATATTTAACTCATTTCAATCAGAAACTGAAATGATGCGATATATAAAAAGACTTGAGCGTAAAGATTTAGCATTAAATCATTCTATGATCTCGCTAGGTTCATGTACAATGAAATTAAATGCTGCCTCAGAGATGCTTCCACTAAGTCATGCAAACTGGGGTAATATTCATCCATTTGTTCCTCTAAATCAAGCAGAAGGATATCAGGAGGTATTGACTAAACTGGAAGAACAATTAAATGAAATTACAGGTTTTGCAGGTACTTCACTGCAACCAAATTCTGGAGCTCAAGGAGAATTTGCTGGCTTGATGACTATTAGAGCTTATCATATTAACAATGGAGATCATCATAGAAATATTTGTTTAATTCCTGCTTCTGCTCATGGAACTAATCCTGCCTCAGCAGTAATGGCGGGAATGAAAGTAATTGTTACAAAAACAGCTGAAAACGGAAATATTGATGTTCTTGACCTTAAAGAAAAGGCATTAAAATATAAAGATAATTTAGCTGCTTTGATGGTAACTTATCCATCCACTCATGGTGTTTTTGAGAGCGCAATTAAAGAAATTACACAAATTATTCATGACAATGGAGGTCAAGTATATATGGACGGTGCCAACATGAATGCCCAAGTAGGTTTAACAAATCCTGCAACCATTGGCGCAGATGTTTGTCACCTCAACTTACACAAAACATTTGCTATACCTCATGGTGGTGGTGGTCCAGGAGTTGGCCCAATTTGCGTTGCTCCACAACTGGTTCCTTTTTTACCAACAAATCCTCTTATTCCAACTGGGGGTGAAAAAGCGATTACCGCTATATCTGCTGCCCCTTGGGGAAGTGCATTAGCTTGTCTTATTTCCTATGGTTACATTAAAATGCTTGGATCTAAAGGTCTAACAGACTCTACAAAATTAGCTATTCTAAATGCCAACTACATTAAAGAAAGACTAGACGGACATTATGATACTTTATACAAAGGAGAAATGGGAAGAGCTGCCCATGAAATGATTATTGATTGTCGTGATTTTAAAGAAAATGGAATTGAAGTTGTAGATATTGCAAAACGATTGATGGATTACGGTTTTCATGCACCAACAGTTTCTTTCCCTGTTGCTGGAACAATGATGATTGAACCTACTGAATCTGAAAATATTAGTGAATTAGATAGATTTTGTGAAGCAATGATCTCTATTAGAAAAGAGATAGCATTTGCAATCAAAGATCAACCGAATAATGTTTTAAAGAATGCTCCACATACAATGGCTATGATTACTGCTGATGAATGGGACTTTCCTTATTCTAGACAAGTAGCTGCATTTCCTCTAGAGTTTGTTCACGATAACAAATTCTGGCCAACTGTTAGAAGAGTAGATGAGGCTTTTGGAGACAGAAACTTGATTTGTTCTTGTAATCCTATTGAGGATTATATGGAAGCTTAGTAGAAATAAAAAGAAAATTAAAAAGCCTCGACAATGTCGAGGCTTTTTTTATTTTGTGAATCAAAAAATTATTTTTTGAATTTTGCGTATTTAGTTTTGAACTTATCAATACGACCTGCTGTATCAACTAGTTTAGATTTACCAGTATAAAATGGATGAGATGTTCTAGATATCTCTAATTTTATTAAAGGATACTCTACACCATCAACTTCTAAAGTTTCTTTTGTATTAGCAGTAGAACGTGTTAAAAAAACATCTTCATTAGACATATCTTTAAACGCTACCATTCTATAATTTTCTGGATGTATTCCTTTCTTCATGTTTACTATCTTTAAATATTCTACTTAATGTTTAATTAAGAGCAAAGTTGGTAAAGCCTACTCGAAATTTATCAAAAAGACACATTTATCCTTTTGAGGATGCAAATTTAACCATATTTTTCAATTTACAAACAAATAAATTGTTTTATTTGTATAAAAATAATCTAAATGAAACCCATCTTCACATTCTCTATTTTACTGTTTATATTCATGACAATAACTTCATGCGAATCTCAATATAATTTATCAATTGTTGCTCCTAAGAAAGCTATTTTAAATGATAAAGTAGAAATTAGCTTGAATGAAGAAAATAATTTTCCCATAGAGGAAGTAACTTTTTTTGTAAACGGAAATGAAATTTTATCTGAAAAAAAGTCATTTATTTTAGATACCAAAGAGTATGGAACAGGAAAGTTAATTATTTCTGCAATGGTAGCTTATGGTGATCAGAAAAGTAAAAGAGTTAATAATTCTGTAGAGGTATTTTCTAATACCCCTTTTATATCCTATGGATATAAGATTATAAATACCTACCCACATGATGGAAATGCCTACACTCAAGGATTAGAATATCATAAAGGATTCTTATATGAAACCACAGGTCAAAACGGACAATCTTCCCTAAGGAAAGTTGATTTAAAGACAGGGAAAGTCCTGAAAAAAATTGAGCTTGAAAAAAAATATTTTGGAGAAGGAATGACAATCTTCAATAATAAAATCTATTTTTTAACTTGGAAAGCTAATAAAGGTTTTGTTTACAATCTAAATACATTTGAGTTAGAAAGTGAATTCTCATATAACAGAAGTAAAGAAGGATGGGGCTTAACTCATTCTGAAACTGAATTAATAAAATCTGATGGAACTAGTAAAATTTGGTTTTTAGATCCTTCTTCACAAAAAGAAAAAAGATACATACAGGCCTATACTAATAAACAAAGAATTAGTCAGCTTAATGAACTTGAATTTATTGATGGGAAAATCTATGCTAATTACTGGCAAAAACCTCTAATAGCAATCATCAATCCAAATAATGGTATTGTTGAAGGAATTGCTAACCTTAGTGGTTTAGTGAAAGAAATAGAAAAAACTCAAACATTAATTAAAGATAATGATGTTTTAAATGGAATAGCCTATGACAAAGAAACCAATAGATTATTTGTAACTGGCAAAAACTGGCAAAAACTATACGAAATAGAACTTACAAAAAAACAATAACCAACTTAGTTTAAAGTTATACTTTTAAACAAATTTTTTAAATGAGAAATTTACTGATACTTCTATCTATAATTCTAACTTTATCTATTTCATCTTGTCGAAAAGATTTTAGTACAGTGCCTAGTTTTGGTCAACTAGAGTTCTCAAAAGACACCGTTTTTTTAGATACTATATTTTCAAACATTGGATCGGCAACTTATAACTTAAAAGTTTATAACAGAGGAAACCAAGATATTACAATTCCTACTATCGTTTTAGAGAAAGGATTGAGTTCTAACTACAGGTTAAATGTGGATGGAATACCTGGGAAAGATTTTCAAAATATTGATATTTTAGCTAAGGATAGTATTTTTGTTTTTGTTGAAACCACTGTAGATATTTCTTCGATTACAGATCCATTATATACTGATAAGATTTTATTTGATAACGGAACAAATCAACAAGAAGTAGAGTTGGTGACGCTTGTTCAAGATGCAAACTTTATTTATCCTGACAGAGACCCATTTACTATGACCGTAAATTCTCTGATATTAGATGGTGAAACCACTTCCATAAACGGGCGATTTTTAACCACTGAAGAACTTATTTTTACGAATACAAAACCTACAGTTATATATGGATATGCTGCTGTTCCAGAAAATAGCACATTAACAATTACAGCCGGAGCAAAAGTTTATTTTCACAATAATTCTGGCTTAATCATTGATCGAGGAGCAAGCTTAAAAGTAAATGGGAGTCTTAATGAAAAAGTAGTTTTTGAGGGTGACAGGTTAGAAAATACATTTAGCAATATTCCAGGCCAATGGGGAACCATTTGGCTAAGAGCTGGAAGTAAAGAAAACGAGATTAATCACGCTCAAATAAAAAATGGAATCATTGGGATTTTAGTCGATTCAATATCATCTAATACAACTCCTACTTTAATTGTCAAGAATTCTGAGATCACAAATCATTCAAACTTTGGTTTGTATGGAAGAGAAACAAGTATTGATGGGAAAAATTTAGTCATTGGCAATGCGGGAGAAGCATCTCTTGCGTGTACTATCGGTGGAAACTATAACTTTACTCATAGTACGTTTGCAAATTATTGGACTAATGGAATTAGATCATTACAAACTGTTTATATTAACAATTTTTACACCTATAATAATTCTAGTGGACAAGAAATTACCGAAACTAGAGACTTAGTTGCCGCTAATTTTACAAATTGTATCATTGATGGTAATAATAATATAGAATTTCTTCCAGACAGAGTTGAGGGAAGTATTTTTAATTTTAAAGTTTCTAACTCTTTAATAAAATTTTCTGATCTCAATAATTTATTTACTGGAATTCCTGAAATAAATTTTGATGATATTAATTTGTATGATAATATTATCCTAAATGGGGTATCACATTTTAAAAACCCAACTATGAATGATTTTATTATAGGGCAAGAAAGCCAAGCTATTAACTTTGGGAATTCTGATGGAGCCAATTTAATTCCTTTAGACATTTTAGGAGTCTCAAGATTATTGAGCCCTGATGCTGGAGCTTACCAACACATTGATTTTTAAAATAGATACTATATCTTTAAATTAAACATGAACCATTACCAATAAAATAGAAATGAAATGAAAAAAGTAATTATTACAGGTACTAGTAGAGGAATTGGTTTTGAATTAGCTCAACAATTTGCCAAGAATAATTTTCAAGTTCTGGCGCTTTCAAGAAATAGCGCTCCGCTTGAAAATTTAAAATTAAATAATATAACCGCATTATCGGTTGATGTTAGTAGCAACAATGACTTAAAAAAAGTAGCAACTTACATTCACAAAAATTGGAATGAAGTTGACATTTTGATTCATAATGCTGGATTTCTAATTAATAAGCCTTTTGAGAATTTAACAAAGGATGATTTTTTAAAAGTATATGATGTAAATGTTTTTGGTGTTGCTGAATTGACTCAAATATGCATCCCTTTTTTGAAAAAAGGGAGTCATGTTGTAACAATAAGTAGTATGGGTGGTATTCAAGGTAGTTTAAAGTTTCCTGGATTAGCTGCATACAGCTCAGCAAAAGGTGCTGTTATAACCTTATCAGAATTACTTGCAGAAGAATATAAAGAAAAAGAAATTGCATTTAATGTTCTTGCTCTTGGCGCAGTACAAACTGAAATGCTTGCAGAGGCATTTCCAGATTACCAGGCCTTTCTTCAAGCAAATGAAATGGCAAATTATATATATAATTTTGCAATTTCAGGGAATAGATTTTACAATGGTAAAGTGCTACAGGTATCTAACACAACACCTTAAATTTTTTTTGAATTTTACTCCTTTATCAACCCAAAAAAAACAGGCTATTAGTTTCAAAAAATACATACCAGAAAATGCTTTCAAAACCTTAGAAGAACTTCTAGAACGTTATAAAATAAATTTAAAAATTGTAAACGAACGTCAAACAAAACATGGTGATTTCAGAAAACTCTCTAATGGAAAACTTCAAATCACTGTTAACAA
>JADFAM010000091.1:9452-19063 GCA_015665265.1 Flavobacterium sp. | reverse complement strand
TAGTATACTAAAATAACAGTAATTGTAAATGTAGATATTTAATTGTCACTGCTGATATGAATATTGAAAAAATGGAATATTAAAATTTAACTTCATTTTTATATCTGCTCTAGCATATGGGCTTTTTGATTTAGGATTAACTTCTTTGAATCCAAATTTTTGATATAGATGTAATGCAGCATTAAGTTTTCTATTAGATTCTAACATTAGTTTTTTAATTTTAGTCTCTTGAGTATAATTAATAACTGCTTCCATTAATTGATGACCAATTTTATTTCCTTTGTATTTTTCAGTTACTGCCATTTTAGCTAATTCAAACTCATCATCTTTAATTTTTATTAAGGCAACAGTGCCAACAATTATATTATTAATGATGGCTAAAAATATTTCACCGCCCTTATCTATAATATATTCTTTGGGCTGCTCTAGCATTTCTATATCATGTGGTTCAATAACAAAATGCTTTTTTAACCATTCATAGTTGAGATCGGCAAAGTCTTTTGTTTATCGATCTTGAAACGTTATAATTGATACTGTTGAAATCATATAAATAAATTATGCATGCATAAGAATAAAGTGTTATATTTGATGTAAATTTATAAGATATAAACCTTCTTTTCAAATGGCTAAACCAACTTTACAAGAATTATTACAAATAGAGCACCCAGTAATCATGGCACCAATGTTTTTAGTGTCTAATGTAGCGATGTCTATAGAAGGAATGAAACAGGGTATAGCTACTTGTATACCTGCACTTAATTATAGAACATTAGAGGAGTTAAGAGCTGCTTGTAAAGAATTAAAGGCTGCAAAAACAACTAATGGTTCGTTTGGATTTAACTTAATAGTAAATAAATCGAATCCTAAATTTAAAGGACAATTAGAAGTGATTTGCGAAGAAGGAGCTGATTTTATTATTACTTCTTTAGGTAACCCAAAATCGACTATAGAATCTGCTCATAAAGTTGGTATAAAAGTTTTTTGTGATGTGGTAGATGTAGCCATGGCCAAAAAAGTAGAAAGTTTAGGTGGCGATGCCATAATAGCTGTAAATAATGAAGCTGGCGGACATAGAGGAGACCTATCTCCTAAACAATTAATAGAAGTCATTAATGAAGCCTGTACCATACCTGTTATTTCTGCTGGAGGAGTTGGCTGCAAGCAAGATATAGATGAGATGTTATCATACGGTGCAGTAGGTGTTTCGGTAGGTAGTCCGTTTATAGCAAGTAAAGAAGCTAGTGTAACTCAAGAATATAAGCAAGCTTGTGTAGATTATGGAGCAGAAGATATTATCATGACCGAACGTATCTCAGGTACGCCTTGTACAGTTATTAATACTCCATATGTACAAAAAATAGGAACTAAAGCTACTTGGATAGAATCAATATTAAATAAAAAATCAATTTCCTTTTTAGAGGAGTACTTAAATAATGCTGCTCCAACTGGTTATGAATGGAATGGACAAAAAATATGGATGGATTATTTAAAACCATATGTAGATGAATTTATTACAGACACCTACGGAAGTGCTGTTGCAGTTATTAATCCAGAGGCTCCATATAAAGTTGTAATTGAAGGACATGCCGATGAAATATCTTGGTATGTAAATTACATCTCTGATGAGGGCTTAATCTATGTCATTAGAAATGGAGGTAGTGACCATCAAATTGCTCCAAGTAAAATTGTAAATATTCATACTAAGAACGGCATTGTAAAAGGTGTATTTGGTTGGCCAGCAATTCACACAAGAAACAGAGCCAAAGAGGAAGCTCCTAAACCTGAAAATATTTTTATTGATTGTGGTTGTAAAACAAAAAAAGAAGTTGAAGACCTTGGTGTACACGTTGGTTGTGTAATTACTTACCCAGACGAATTTCACATTCTAAATAAATCAAATTTTGTTTGTAGAGCTTTAGACAACAGAATGGGTGGTTTTATGATAGCTGAAGTTGCCAGACTAATCCATGAAAATAAAAAACAGCTTCCATTTGGGCTATATATTACCAATTCTGTACAAGAAGAAATAGGTTTAAGAGGTGCAGAAATGATATCGCATACTATCCAACCTAACGTTGCCATTGTTACTGATGTTACTCATGATACAACCACCCCTATGATTGACAAAAAGAAAGAAGGTCATATAAAAAACGGTGAAGGTCCGGTGATAGCTTATGCTCCGGCTGTTCAGCAAAAACTTAGAGATTTAATCACGGAAACAGCAGAGGAAAAAAATATTCCATTTCAAAGAGCGGCGCTATCTAGAGCAACAGGAACAGACACCGATGCTTTTGCATACAGCAATGGTGGAGTTGCATCTGCTTTAATCTCTTTACCTCTTCGTTACATGCACACTACCGTGGAAATGGTTCACAGAGATGATGTAGAAAATGTTATTAAATTAATCTATGAATCTTTACTTAAAATAAAAGGTGAGGAAACTTTTTCTTATTTTGATTAAATAACCAAAAAGAAAGACAGATAATTTTATTTTTTTAATAACTATTTTTAGAAATCAGAGTAGTTCTTATGGATGAACTTATAGATATTTTAGATGATCAAGGTAATTTAACTGGACGAAATTGCTTAAAATCTATTGCTCATATTGAGGGACTCAACCACGCTACAGTTCATATTTGGTTTTATACTCTGGAAGGAAACATACTACTTCAACAGAGAGCAGCTACAAAAAAAATCTACCCATTACTTTGGGATGTAAGTGTTGCTGGTCATGTAAATTCAGGGGAAAGTTTATTAACTGCAGCAATTAGAGAGGTTAAAGAAGAAATAGGAATAACTATTGGTGAAAATGATTTAAAAAAAATTGGAGTGATGAAGTCTTTCCAATCCTATAAATCTGGAATTATTGACAATGAGTTTCATACTGTTTTCATTTCAAAATTAGATGAGAATATAAAAAATCTTAATGCTCAAAAAGAAGAAGTTGAGGCTCTGAAAATAGTTTCTCCTTCAACGTTTAAAGAACTATTAGAAGATTCTGAGCATAACTCTCACTTTGTAACTTCTAACAAAGAATATTATGTTTTTGTATTAAAAAAAATAAAGGATTTTATCAAAAAAAACAAACCATAAATTAACAAATTGTAATTATATCTTTGCTTGATAGGTATACAAATCAAAATATCTTCCTTCAGCTTTTATTAGTTCATTGTGAGTTCCTCTCTCTGCTATTTCACCACTTTCTATGACTAATATTTGATCTGCTTTTTTTATAGTACTTAACCTGTGTGCTATGACTATTGTTGTTCTATCTTTTACTAATTGTGCTAAACTTTTTTGAATTAAGGATTCACTTTCTGTATCTAAACTAGAAGTAGCTTCGTCTAAAATAATGATTTTTGGATCTGCTAAAATAGCCCTTGCTATGGCTAAACGTTGCCTTTGACCTCCTGAAAGTTTAACACCACGCTCTCCTATGAGTGTGTCTAAACCATGTTCAAATCTACTAGTAAATTCATCTACATAAGCTGCTTTAACTGCATTATCTAATTCAGTTTCTGTTGCATTTGGTCTCGGGAAAAGTATATTTTCCCTTATGGTTCCCTCAAATAAAAATTCATCTTGTAGCACAACACCAAGATGTTTTCTATAACTAGACAGTTTAATTTTAGACATGTCTTGTTGGTCTATGGTTATGGTACCTGAAGTTGGGTTTAAAAAAGTAGCAGACAATCCTGCTATAGTAGACTTTCCAGAACCAGAACTTCCTACCAAAGCTGTAACCGAACCGGGTGGGACATGAAAATTTATATTGTGTAGTACCTCTTTTCCTTCCTCATAAGAAAAAGAAACATTATTGAATAGTATGTCTCCATCAACTTTTTTTAATGCTAGAGTTCTTTCTTTATCATCTTCCTCTGCCTCCATATTCATAAGCTCTTCTGTTCTATCTAACCCAGCCAAAGCCTCTGTTAATTGACTTCCAATATTACTCATCTGGACTATTGGGGCTATCATAAAACCTAAAAGTAGCGTAAACTTCAAAAAATCTCCAGTTGTTAACTGGCCTTCAATCATAAAATACCCTCCTATTCCCATGATTCCAACTGAAGCTAATCCTAATAAAAAAGTTGATGAACTTGTCATAACTGCTGTAGCTGTTAAACTTTTTTTTACATTTTGGAATAATGAATCTACACCTCTCTCAAACGTTTCATTTTCCTGATTTTCTGCATTAAAAGCTTTTATAACTCTAACTCCAGACAAAGTTTCCGTTAATCTTCCTTTTACCTCAGCGTTAATCTTTCCACGATTTCTAAAAATTGGACGAATGTATTTAAATGCTTTTAAAGCAATAAAACCAAAGACACTCACTGGTAAAAAAACAAATAATGTCATCCAAGGATTAATTTGAATTAATAAAACCAGCGATATGATAGCAGTAATTACGCCTCCAACTAATTGAACAAGACCTGTTCCAATTAAATTCCTGACACCTTCTACATCACTCATAATTCTTGAAACCAACGCTCCTGATTTTGTATTATCAAAAAAACTAATTGGAAGTGATAAAACTTTCTTTTGAACTTGAGCTCTTAATTCTGAAATGAGATATTGTGCTTGAACGCTTAGTATTCTTGTTAATAAAAAAGAGGTAATTGCTTGTATTAATAAGGCAAATCCTACAATCCATAATAAATCATATAAAGAATTCATATCCTGATTTGGGTAAATATCATCCAATAAATCTTTTGACTTTAGTGGGAGAACAAACCCAGATAATCTATTTATTAAAATTAAAAACAATCCTATAAATACCAAATTACGCCTTGGCCAAATAATTGTTTTGAAAGCTTTAGTCAAGGTGACTTTTTGCTTTTTTTTATTTTTTTTCATTTCATTTTATTTAATGCCTAAAATTAATTGACAAATGGTATGCAAAACAAATATTAAGTGTCATATTAACAAAAATATAGCAACCTTATTTTTATTTACCATTATTACGAAGCCTGTTTTTAAAAAATCAACTAATTATCAATTTTAATATTATATAAAACTATATTAGCCTTATGGATATAGAAATAATCACCAATCTTCTTACAATTTATTGGCACATATTTTTATTGTTTTTTGTTGTTGCCATTCTGTATTCTTCTGTTGGATTTGGTGGCGGATCAAGTTATTTAGCAATTTTAGCGCTTACAGGGATTGTTTTTACTCAAATTAGGTTCATTTCATTAATGTGTAATATAGCTGTAGTTAGTTTAAATGTCTTTCATTTTCAAAAACAACAACTCTATGACTGGAAAAAAGTTATTCCTATACTATCTTTTAGTATCCCTTTGGCTTTTATTGGTGGATATATTGAGGTTAACAAAAATATATTTTTCATCTTATTAGGCTTTACGCTATTAATGGCATCTCTTGTGATGTGGTTTAATAAAAAAATTGTCTCAAAACGAATTAATACAAGTCATATTAATCTATCAAAAAACAGTAGTTATGCAGGTATAATTGGTTTTATTTCGGGTATGATAGGAATAGGTGGAGGAATTTTTTTAGCTCCATTGCTACACCTAAGACAATGGGATACTCCAAAAAGAATAGCAGCAACTGCCAGTTTATTTATATTATTAAATTCTATTAGTGGAATTTTAGGCTATTCATTCAACTCAGATGTATCTGTAGAATGGGATCTTGCTATAATGCTTATTATGGTGGTTTTAGCAGGTAGTTTTTTAGGAAACAGAATTAGCCAACAATTTCTAACACCAATTCAAATAAAAAAGGGTACTGCACTATTGATTGCTTTTGTGAGTATCCGTATTCTTCTGAAAATTTTTTAATTTAAAATCTCATTCAAACTGTCAAAAAATCTTTTGTAAATGATTTTAATAATCCTTTTGTGAATTTCTGAAGAGTGATTTATATAATAAATATATTCCTTCGAAGAAAAATGACCAATAATAAAGCCTAAACAAATATTCCTGTACGATATATCTTTATAAATAATAGCATGTATTTTTTGTGTAATTTGGTTTTCTGATAAGCCTTCAATAATAATTTTCCTTTTTTTTAAGTAGGTACGTAATGAAAGAATTAACAAATCGTGTTGCATTTTTATGATTGGACGAATTGTGATATTTTGAAAATATTCAAGTTCACTAGTGCCCTCTTTTATTAGGTTTTTTAGAATTGGACGCTCTTTTTTATTCATCTAGTAAATGATCAAATTCTAATTGATAATCATATTGTAAGTCTTCATGAAGGGTAACTATAGCTTTCTTTATTAAAATTATCTGCCTGTTGTATACATTTAATAAACGAGGGCTTTTAGATATTGAAGGTGATACCTTTTTGAGTTCTTTACAAAAATGTAGTAATAACTCTACTTCTGTTTCCTTTATTTTTGAATAGCGTATGTGTTTTTTTGTAAGCTTAAGTATTTTACGCACACTTTTTCTGATGTAAAAAAAACTTTTTGTATTAATTTCATCAAATAATAATGTTATGTATTCTTTCACCTTATTGATATACATTTCCTCGTCATCTTTATCAAATAATAAGTACGTAAGTAATTCTTTATTTTCTTTCTTAAATTTAGATAATAAAAGACACAATTCAATCAATTCTTGAGAAGACTTATAATGTAATTCGTCTTTTATTTTTTTGATGGTTACTGGTTTCATTGAGTAACTATTTAAAAACTGTTTAAGAAGGAAGTCGTATTTTTCTCTATTCTTTCAAGAACATTTGAGGTATTTGCTTTTATAAAAATATCCCCTGTAATTTGTTCATATAACTCTATGTAACGATCAGAAATTTCAGAAATTTTCTGATCTGACATAGTTGGAATAAGATCTCCTTCTTTACCTTGAAAACCATTTTCTATTAACCACTGACGAACAAATTCTTTTGATAACTGTTTTTGATTTTCACCTTTAGCTTGCCTTTCATCATATCCATTTTGATAAAAATATCGTGAAGAATCTGGTGTGTGAATTTCGTCAATAAGTACTATTTCACCATTTTCTGTTTTTCCAAATTCATATTTTGTATCAACTAATATCAATCCACGTTTTGCGGCAATTTCGGTTCCTCTTTGAAATAATTTTCTTGTGTAATCTTCTAAAACCAAATAATCCTTTTCAGATACTATCCCTTTAGCTAGAATATCTTCTCTAGAAATATCTTCATCATGATCACCGTTTTCAGCTTTTGTTGATGGAGTAATAATCGGCTCTGGAAATTTGCCATTTTCTTTAATTCCATCCTTCATTGGAACACCACATAAAACTCTTTTCCCAAGTTTATATTCTCTGGCTGCATGACCTGATAGGTACCCTCTTATGACCATTTCTACTTTAAAGGGTGAGCATAAATGACCAACAGCTACATTTTCATCTGGATTAGCAATTAACCAATTAGGAACTAAATCTTCTGTTTCTCTCATCATTTTAGTAGCAATCTGATTGAGAATTTGCCCTTTAAAAGGAATTTGTCTGGGCATAATTACATCAAAAGCTGATAATCTGTCTGAAGCAATCATAACAAGTAATTTATCGTCTATATTGTAGACCTCTCTAACTTTGCCCTTGTAGACGTCTTTTTGTTTGGGGAATTGAAAATTAGTTTCGTTTATGGTATTCATAAAGTTTTAAATAATTGGAAAATGCAAAAATAGTTAAAGAGTATTAAAATTAATCAGTTTCAATACCTTTATAAGCACTAATAATGCTTTTTACTAACCTATGACGTATTACATCTTTGTCATCTAAATATATTTGAGCAATACCCTCTATATCTTTTAATGCTAATAATGATTCTTTTAATCCAGAAATTTGTTTTCTGGGAAGATCTATCTGTCCTGGATCTCCATTTATAACAAACTTTGCATTTTTACCCATTCTGGTTAAAAACATTTTCATTTGGTTATGAGTAGTGTTTTGGGCTTCGTCTAATATTACAAAAGCATTGTCTAGTGTTCTTCCTCGCATAAAAGCAAGAGGAGCTATTTGAATGACACCTTTTTCTAAATGTGATTCTAATTTTTCATGAGGTATCATATCTCTTAATGCATCATAAAGTGGCTGCATGTAGGGATCTAATTTTTCTTTTAAATCTCCTGGAAGAAAACCTAAATTTTCTCCAGACTCAACGGCTGGTCTTGTTAAAATAATTCTCCTAACTTCTTTTTCTTTCAAGGCTTTTACCGCTAAAGCTACAGCAGTATATGTTTTTCCAGTTCCTGCAGGCCCTACGGCAAATAACATGTCATTTTTCTGCATCATAGAAACCATTTTTCTTTGATTTTCTGTTTGAGCTTTTATATGCTTACCGTTAACACCGTGCACTAAAATATCTTTTGCTTTTGCTCCACCAGACTTTTCTTCTTTTCCTGTAGATGTTAAAATTCTTTCAATACTGTTCTCGTCTAATTTATTATATCTATTAAAATATTTAATAAGCATTTCTAAGCGCTTTTCAAACTCATTAAGAAGATCAGATTCTCCATAAATTTTAAGTTTTGATCCTCGAGCAACTATTTTAATTTTTGGAAAATATCTTTTTAATTGCTCTATAGTGCTATTATGTGCTCCAAAGAAATCTTTTGGATTAATTTCAGTAAGCTCAATGATGCGTTCGTTCAAATGTTTTTGGTTTATTGGTTATTAATAAATAATACAACTTAAAAATAGTGAATAAATTTTCAGAAATGTTTAGCTTTGTGTGAAATTTTTTAGCAACTTTTACACATTTAATTAACAGCCAATTTTTAATGTCTATAATAACATTAACAACCGATTTTGGAACTAAAGACCATTTTGTTGGTGCAGTAAAAGGCGCTATATACTCTGAGTTACCTGATGCTAAAATTGTTGATATCACTCATCATATATCACCATTTAATATTACAGAGACTGCGTATATTCTAAAAAACTCATACAAGAGCTTTCCTGAAGGAACCATTCATATTATTGGAGTAGATTCTGAGTTAAGCGACACAAACAAACACATTGCGATAGCTTTAGACAACCATTACTTTGTATGTCCAGACAATGGTTTAATTTGCATGATAACTAAAGACATTAAGCCTACAAAAATTGTAGAAATTAATATTCATGATAGAATTGAAAGTAGCTTTCCTGTATTGGATGTTTTTGTGCAAGTAGCTTGTTTTATTTCAAGAGGTGGAAATTTAACTGTGATTGGAAAAGAAACCTCCTCTTTCAAGGAAATGACAGAAATTCAACCAAAAGTTAGCCAAGATCAGAAAATAATTACAGGAGGAATTATCTATATAGATAATTATGGCAATATCATAAGTAATATCAATAAAAAACTCTTTGTTGAAATAGGGAAAGGAAGAAATTTTAAAATTTCTGCAGCAAAATATACTTTCACAAAAATAGTTAATAAATATAATGAAGTGCTAGGTGACAATAGTTCAAATACTCGTCAATTTGATGGGAGTAAATTAGCTCTCTTTAATTCAGCTGGCTATTTAGAAATTGCTATTTACAGAAGCAATTTAAATACAGTTGGAGGTGCCTCTACCCTGCTTGGTTTAGGTTATAGAGATACAATAACCATAGAATTTAATTAAGTAAAATGCTAGTTAGAATTGTAAAGATGAGTTTTCATCAAGA
>JADFAM010000091.1:0-9442 GCA_015665265.1 Flavobacterium sp. | reverse complement strand
CTATCTAATTTTAATAAAAAAAAAGAAGCAATAAGAAAAAGTGCTGGTTGTCATTTATTAGAATTGTATAGAGATAAAAACGATTCTTCTATTTTTTTCACCTACAGTTATTGGGACTCTGAAAAAGATTTAAATGAATACAGAAAATCTGAATTATTCAAAGAAATTTGGTCTAAAACTAAGGTGTTATTTAACTCGAAACCATATGCATGGAGTGTTAAAAAAATGATTAGTTTAAACTAATGGAAAAATTTAATTTTAAACACTTCCCAGAATTGATTACAAAGAGGCTTATACTAAGACAACCTCATATAGGTGATTCTAAATCTATATATCTTTTAAGAACAAATAAGAAGATTAATGAATTGATTTCCAGAAAAATCCCTCAAAGTATTGCAGAAACCACTAAATTTATAGCTGAGTTAAACAATCGATTTTATGATAAAAAAAATATCTTTTGGGTAATTGTCTCAAAAGAATACAATCAAGTAATTGGGAGCATAGGATATCAAAACTTTAACAACAACTTTTCCTATGCAGAAATTGGATATGAATTACATCCTAATGAACATAAGAAAGGATTCATGAATGAGTCTTGTGAGGCTGTCATTAATTTTGGATTGCATACCATGAACCTAAAAATAATTGAAGCGTTTACTCATAAAGACAACGAAGCTTCGAAGGCCTTACTAAAAAAGCATCAATTTGTTTTTCAAATTAAAAGAAGAGAAAAGGGTTTTGAAAATAATAGAATATTTAAACTAAAAAAAATAAAAATAGCCTAACAATGCTTGCCATTTTTAAAAAAGAATTCAATTCATTTTTTACCTCAACAATAGCTTATTTAACTATTGGAATATTCTTATTAATAAATGGATTATTTCTATGGGTATTTGATGATGATTTTAATATTTTAAATGCAGGATTTGCAGATCTTACTAGTTTTTTCTACCTAGCTCCTTGGATATTAATTTTTCTAATACCTGCAATTACTATGAAAACATTTGCAGATGAATTTCGTTCTGGAACTATAGAAATTTTAAAAACAAGACCTATTACTCATGTAACTCTTGTTCTCGGGAAGTTTTTTGCAACTTTAACCTTACTTATCATAGTTCTAATTCCAACATTTGTCTATGCTTATTCAATACATGAGCTAGGAAATCCTGTTGGAAATTTAGATTATGGAAGTATTAGCGGATCCTATATAGGGTTGTTATTATTAGCTAGTTCTTTTGCATCCATTGGAATATTTACCTCAACACTTACCAAGAATCAAGTTGTAGCTTTTCTATTAGGAATTTGTGTAGTCTTTTTATTCTATTACGGATTTGATGCTGTTTCTAGTTTGTTTGGAAATTATTCTTACACCATAAAATTACTTGGGATGAACGAACACTACAAGAGTATTAGTAGAGGTGTAATTGATTCTAGAGATCTCTTATATTTTATGAGCATTATTATTTTCTTTTTATTTGTCAGCAAACAAAAACTAACCAATGAGTAAAAAGTTAATACATACGACATTTTTGCTTGTTGCACTTGCATTATTAAATATTGCTAGTCAAAGTTATTATAAGAGAATAGATTTAACTTCAGATCATAGATATACATTAGCATCCATAACAAAAGAGGTTATTTTAAATGTAAACAAAGAACTTATCATTACTAGTTATTTAGAAGGCGATTTCCCCTCAGAGTTTAAACGTTTACAAATAGAAACAAGACAATTTCTGGAAGAATTGAGTAGTGAAAATTCTTTTATTAAAACTCAGTTTATCCGCCCAGATAACCAAAGAGAGCGTTTAATTAAAGCTGGGATGATACCAAGTCAACTAACTGTAAAGGAAAATGGCAAATTATCTAATACCATAATTTTCCCTTGGGCAGAAATCACTTACAAAAATAAAACAACCATAGTCTCTTTGCTTTCAAACGGAATGGTACAAACCCAAGAAGATCAGTTAGAAACTGCTGTTGAAAATTTAGAATTTTCTTTTGTAAGTGCCATAGACAAATTACAAGAACAAAAGCAAAAAAAAGTTGCAG
This sequence comes from Flavobacterium sp., assembly GCA_015665265.1. Taxonomy (GTDB): domain Bacteria; phylum Bacteroidota; class Bacteroidia; order Flavobacteriales; family Flavobacteriaceae; genus Polaribacter. Next base: position 7,393 of record JADFAM010000091.1, on the reverse strand, counting down.
TACTTTCTGGGAACGGAGAACTTCAAGACATTCAATTGTATTCTTTTTTAAGTGAGATAACAAAGAAATATCGATTGGCAAAATTTACATTAGATTCTGTTGAAAATAATCCAACTAAAAGCGCTAAGGATCTTCAAAAATTTGATCTTGCCATTATTGCGAAACCAACAAAATTATTTTCAGAAAAAGAAAAGTTAGTAATAGATCAATTTATTATAAACGGTGGAAAAACATTGTGGATGTTAGAAAATGTTCAGGCAGATACAGATAGCCTGTACAATGGTGGTAAAATGTTGGCCTATCCAAGAGATCTTAATCTAACTGATTTATTCTTTTCTTATGGATTACGTATTAACACAACATTAATTCAAGATTTGTATGCTGCAAAAATTCCATTAGCAACAGGAAACATAGGAAATAAACCTCAATTTCAAAATTTAAATTGGTTTTATCACCCATTAGTTTCTGGAAACCCAAGGCATGCAATAACTAAAAATATAGCCCCCGTAAGGTTACGATTTGCTAATCAAATAGACACCATACAAAACAAGTTGAAAAAGACACCTTTGTTAATGAGTTCAATGTTAACAAAGAAGACTGGGACACCTGCTATCATAGAACTAGAAAGTATCGCTGATGAGCCCAAAGAAGAAGAATATTCATCAGGTTTTAATATATTTAGTTTACTCGTAGAAGGAGATTTTAATTCTATGTATGCAAAAAGAATTAAACCATTTGAATTAAATAAATTCAGAAAAAAAAGCAACCACAATAAAATGATTATTATTTCTGATGGGGATATCGGGAAAAATCAAATTAAAAAAGGAAAACCCTTTGATTTGGCAGAAGATAAATGGACTGGAGAGCAGTTTGGTAATAAAGAATTTTTATTAAATGCAGTAGATTATTTATTAGATGATACTGGATTAATTGAACTAAGAAATAAAAATTTAAAGATTAATCTATTAGATAAAAAAAGAGCATTTGAAGAACGAACTTTTTGGCAGTTTATTAATATTGCATTGCCTCTTTTGATTTTAACAATTTTTGGATGTATGTTCCACTATGTAAGAAAAAGAAAGTATTCTTAAATTTCTAACAAATTATCATGTATAAATTGATAATTCAGATTTTCTTGTAACTTTTTTGAACTAATTATTTTATAATTCAATTGTGAATTTTCTTCAAATATTGGCATCTCAAAATTCAAACTATTTCTCGCATTTATATAAAAATCTTTTCTAGTTGGATGATCGTTACTAGAAGCATTAAAAGTTGTATTCCAACAGTTTTGATCAATAATTTCATGAATAATATTAATACAATCCTCCTGGTGTATCATATTCACAAACCCATTAGGCTGGGGTATTATTTTACCATTTTTAAACCAACTTCCTGGATGTCTACCAGGACCAAATAATCCAGCAAAACGAATAATTGTTGTTTCAAAAAATGTGTTATTTTTAAAAAGATTTTCAATTTCTGAGAGAGGTGTATTCATTGTTTCTGTTTCTTCAGTAACTATAGAGTTTGATGCTGGATATACTGAAGTGGAACTAATAAAAATAACTTTTTGAATCGATGAAATTTCAATTTGTTCAATGAATCGCTCATATGCATCTATGTCCTTTAAGGTTATGGCTATCAAAAGAATATCTGATGCTAAGAATAAATCAAACTCTTCAAATTCAGTAATATCTATACAGTAAGATTCTATTCCTAAAGATTCTAATTCTTGAATTTTAATCTCAGAGGTTGTAGATCCTTTCACTAAAAAACCATCATTCAATAAAGAAACTGCCATGGGTTTCCCTAACCAACCACATCCAAGTATGCTAACATTCTTCATCGCAACAATTTTCATGCTTTACAAATTTGCAACTCAGTACCGCTAGTAATGCTCCAATGATTGGAGCTAATATATACAACCAAAGTTCTTTAATATTTCCAGAAACAATATTTGGAGCTAGTGAACGGGCAGGATTCATTGATGCATTAGTAATAGGTCCGGCAAAAAGTGCTTCCAATAGAACTACAGACCCAATAGCTATCCCAGCCATCATTCCTACCTCTTTACTTCCTGTGGAAACATTAATAATAACAACCATTAGAAAAAATGTGAGAATTAATTCTAATACAAAAGCTCTCCATACATCAACAGTAGGAATCGTTGCTCCTAAAAGTTCACTTTTGGGAAATAACCACATCAATAATAAACTTGCTGCAAAAGCACCTGCTACTTGAAAAAATATATACTTGGGAACTTCTTTCCAAGAAAATTTTTTAGCATAGGCAAATGCAATAGATACTGCTGGATTAAAATGAGCTCCTGATATTTCTCCAAAAGCATAAATCATTGCCATAACAATTAATCCCCAGGTGATTCCTATTCCTACATGGGTTACGTCCCCACCTGTAATCTCGTTAATAGTCATGGCACCAGTTCCACAAAAAATCATGGCAAAAGTGCCTATAAATTCAGATATATAATTTTTCATTTACACTCTTTTTTTCTAATATTGAAAGTTATAATGCAAAGATACATTTGTTTAGGTTACCTTTCTATTAAGTTTTATCTTGCTGATTCATTTTTTTTAATTCTCATCTTATGAAAAAATTTATTTTAATCGCCACTAGCTTTTTAATCATTAGTTGTTCAACCTCAGAAATGAACATAAGCTCTTTGAATGAGGATGAAAGATGGAATCACAGAGCTGAAAATACAGAAATTATAAGAGATGACTTTGGCATTCCTCACATTTACGGAAAAACAGATGCCGATGCGGTATTTGGAATGTTGTACGCACAATGTGAAGATGATTTTAATCGTGTAGAACGAAATTACATCTGGGCAATTGGTCGTTTGGCTGAAGTTGAGGGAGAAAAAGCCTTGTATAGCGATGTAAGAGCCAATCTCTACATGACCCAAGAAGAAGCAATTTTAAATTATGAGAATAGTCCTAAGTGGCTTCAAGAACTTTGTATTGCATTTGCAGATGGTATTAACTTTTATTTAAAAAATCATCCAGAAGTAACTCCTAAGTTAATTACTCATTTTGAACCGTGGATGCCCATGTATTTTAGCGAAGGGTCAATTGGAGGTGATATTGAAAGGGTCTCTACAGAGAAAATTAGAGATTTTTATAGCCCTCAAACAAATTCAAAAAAATTGGCAATTTCTGATGGCTTAATCCGCTTGAAAGACGACGAACCTAGGGGCTCTAATGGTTTTGCAATAGGTGGAGAAAAAACAGCTTCAGGAAATGCCATGTTATTAATAAATCCTCATACATCTTTTTTCTTCAGAGGAGAGTCTCATGTTGTTAGTGAGGAAGGTTTAAATGCATACGGAGCTACAACCTGGGGTCAATTTTTTATATATCAAGGGTTTAACGAAAAAACTGGATGGATGCATACCTCTACAGGAACAGACATCATTGATGAGTTTAAAGAAACTATTGTAAAAACCAATAATAAAACACACTATAAATATGGAGAAAAAATGCTTCCTGTTGATTCTATTCAAGTCTCATTAAATTATGCTACAAATACAGGAACTTCTTCAAAAGACTTTACTTTATTCAGAACACATCACGGACCAATTACCCACTCTGAGGGGAATCATTGGATATCAACTGCCTTAATGTGGAGTCCTATAAAGGCATTGAAACAATCATTTACAAGAACTAAAAAATCAAATCACAATGAATTTCATGAAATGATGGATATCAGAACAAATTCGTCAAACAATACTGTTTATGCAGATGCAGACGGAACCATCGCCTACTATCATGGAAATTACATTCCTGTGAGAGATGAAAAATTTGATTATACAAAACCAGTAGATGGAAGTAATCCAGCTACAGATTGGAATGGATTACATAAGTTAGAGGAAAATATTTTTGTGAAAAATCCTCCAACACATTGGATACAAAACTGTAACTCTACACCATTTAGCTCTGCAGCAGAATACAGTCCGAAAAAAGAGGATTACCCTGAATATATGTCTTCATTTCCAGAAAACTTTAGAGGTATCCATGCAATTCCTCTATTAAAAAAAGCAGAGAATCTTACTTTAACTTCTTTAATTAAATTGGCATATGATCCCTATTTACCGGGAGCAGAAAAACTTATATCAGGATTAATTGAAGCTGCAAAAAAAACACCCTCACAATCTAAAGATGTTAAAGATGCTATAAAGATGTTGAAAAAATGGGATTTTAAAGTATCGATCAGTTCAATTGAAATGGCCTTAGCACAATTTTACATTAATTCATACTATGAATCAGGTAAAATTCCAACCATGTCATTTGGAAAAAGAACCTCGAGACTAGCTCGTTTTGATTATATGAGTGTAGAATCGCCTCCAGAGGAACGTATGGCTATTTTTGAAAAAAGCTTACAAAAATTAATAGAAGATTTTGGCTCATGGAAAACTCCTTGGGGAGAATTTAATAGATACCAGAGAAATGATGGGAAGATTATTCAAAATTTTGATGATACTAAAAAAAGTTTACCTGTAGGAATGGCATCTGGAACATGGGGTGCTTTAGCTTCATATGGTACACAATTTGGAAAAAGTACTAAACGGCAGTATGGAACTTCTGGAAATAGTTTTGTTGCCGTTGTTGAATTTGGAGAAAAAGTAACTGCCAAAACAATTTTGGCTGGAGGTCAAAGTGGAGATCCAAATTCACCTCATTTTGATGATCAAACAATACCCTATATAAAAGCTAAATTTAAAGATGTAGCTTATTACAGAGAAGATGTTTTAAAGCGTGCAAAAAAAATCTACAACCCTGGAAAAGAAAAATAAATTGCGTTTTAGACAACTTAAAATAATTGTATTTTTACTTTTCTAAACTTTAAATTAATTATGAATAAAATTTTTATTACAAAAACTACCCTAATAGCTTTAATAATATCAATATCGCTATCTAGTTGTGACAATGTATCTTCTTCTGTTGAAGTAGAAAAAAAACCAGAAACTAAATTAAAAATTACCACGCCTCAACCTAGTCCAAAAGCAACTGTAGAGCAACGAGTTGGCTTAACGGATGTATCAGTAGAATATTCTAGACCTGGAGTAAGAGGAAGAACTATTTTTGGAGATTTAGTTCCATTCGGAAAAACATGGAGAACAGGTGCTAATTCAAACACAAAAGTTACCTTTAGTTCTGACGTGTCTATTGACGGACAAACACTTAATGCAGGTTCTTATGGGCTCTATACTGTTCCAAACGAAAATTCTTGGGAAATCATTTTTTATTCTGAGTCTGATAATAGCGGAGTCCCTAGAGATTGGGACGATACCAAGATTGTTGCAAAAACAAGTGTAGAAGTATACTCAATGCCAATGAATGTTGAGACATTTACCATAACTTTTGATGACGTTTCTAGTACCTCTGCTGTAATAGGTCTTCTTTGGGAAAAAACATATGTTGGAATAAAATTTGAAGTTCCAACGGATAAATTGGTTTCTGAAACTATAGATGCTGTTATGGCTGCAAGCCCTGTAGCTGGAGACTATTATAATGCCGCTATCTATTATAGACAACAAGACATAGACATCAAAAAAGCAAATGAATGGATGGAAGAAGCAATGTCTTTGACTGAAAAGCCTGCATTTTGGCAATTGAGACAACAGTCTTTAATTTATGCAAAAATGGGTGAAACAGAAAAGGCGATAGCAGTTGCTGAAAAATCTCTAGAACTTTCAAAAGCAGCTGGAAATGAAGCTTATGTAAAAATGAATACGCAATCACTTGCTGAATGGAAAACCGAATAGTGTTATTCTACATATAATAAAATTTAAAAGGCAGCTAATCGCTGTCTTTTAAATTTTTACTTCTTAGATCTATACGCATTGTTTGCATGGAACAAGTCATTCCTGATTTCTCATAGGATTTAATTGCAGCAATATTTGTTGGATATACCTCTAACCTAACTTCATAAATACCTTTTGATAAAGACCAATTGTATAAATAATTCATAATTGAATGATTAACACCTTTACCCCTATAATCTTCTTTTGTGAACATAAAACCTAAATAGGAAAACTGATTAAATTGAAAACAATCTCTGGCTTTCTTTATTCGTGCATATCCACATCCAGCAATGATGCCATTAATTTCAGCAATAACAAGTTCTACCATGGAATCACTAATAAGGTTTGGAATATCATAATAATAGGTTTTGGATGCCTTTAGGGTTTTATCCATTGGCCTTTCGGCATTTAAAACTCCTTGCTCAAATTCTAAGAGAACTGGTAAGTCTTCAATAGTTGCTTTTCTAATGGTGATCATTATAAAGGAAGATTAGTAGTTTAAATTAATTTTTTTTCTAATGAGGTCTAATGTTGCTATTAAATCCTTTGAAAAAGAAAAACTCATAAGATCACTTTCTTTTTTATGATCTCTAAGCAATTGATTAAAATGTTCAATTTCAAAATTGTAGCCAAAAGTTTTAGCAGAAAAATCTACATGTTCTTCAATTCCATTTTGTAGTAAAGTAATTGTTGTTGGTTGGTGAAACATAGTGTTAATTTTAATGACTCCGTGCTCGCAAGTAAAAATAGCTTCAGTAGGTGTTTTCTTCAAAAAGGTACTTTTCAAAATTGCTTTGGAATTATCATAATTAAAAATCATTTCACAAGATGAATCTGCGCCATTAGTGAAAAAAGTTGCATCAGCTTCTATAGATTTAGGAATTCCTAATGTGGATAAGGCAAGAAACACAGGGTAAATCCCAATATCTAATAAACTCCCTCCTCCTAATTCCTTTTTTAACACTCTACTATCTAAACCATGTGTAGATTTAAACCCAAAATCAGCCTCTAAACAAAGTACTTTACCAAAAGTCTTATTTTTTAAAAAGTTTATTAGGTATTGATAATGTGGTAAAAAAGTTGTCCAAAGTGCCTCCATGATTAAAGTATTCTCTCTTTTCGACACACTAATCATTTCCTCAACCTCCTCCAAATTCATTGCAAAGGGTTTTTCACATAAAACAGCCTTTTTCTGATTTAGACAAAGTATAGAATGTGCTTTATGAAATGCGTGCGGTGTTGCAATATACACGGCATCTACATTTGGTTCTTTAGCTAGCGCTGAGTAATCATCATAAGCAATATTAGCATCGAATTCTTGTGCAAAATGATGAGCCTTATCTCGGCTTCTTGAAGCGACGGCATATAACGTTGCATGTTCTACTGTGAGTAAATCCTGAGCAAATTTGCGAGCAATTTTCCCTAAACCTATGATTCCCCAATGAATAATTTTAGGCTTCTGCATGGGTTTTGTTTGAAGGCAATGATTGTATCAAGCAAGCTATACCAATAACAATTACACATCCAACAAAATTTAACCATAAATAGCTAATTATTGGGTCTAAA
>JADFAM010000004.1 GCA_015665265.1 Flavobacterium sp. | reverse complement strand
AGAGAACGGAAGTAAAGGGATAGAATTTGCCTATGTAGATCACAATGGACAACTCACTGATACTCCGCCAGACCCATCTTTAAAGGTGAAAGTTAAAGCCAAGAATATAGAAATTAGTGTACCTAAAATGTCAGATGCTGACAAGGTTGATCCTGTTAGAAATGGTAAAGTTTCATTTTTTGATTCTTCCAAAGGATTTGGATTTATTATAGATACAGAAAACCAAGAGAAATATTTTACACATGTTAGTGGAATTATAGACCAAATCTCTGAAAATGATAAAGTTACTTTTGAACTAGAAAAAGGCATGAAAGGAATGAATGCCGTAAAGGTTACTTTAAAAAAATAATTTTAAATAAATTTTAAATAAAAAAAACTGCAATTTAACATTGCAGTTTTTTTTATCTCTTAAGCTAGCATAACCTCAATAGCTTTCTCCGTTTTAAATCAAAAAATCATAAAACCTATATACATGAGAATTTCAGTAATAGAGGATATGTAATTATAACCTAATAACTGAAATTATTTTTTTTCATAGCTCTTCTATAATTCATTGCTACTAAATCAAATTTCAAATGAAGTTCTTCAGATAAATCAAAAGGAACTTGAATAGGTCTTTGAGATTCAACAATACGCTTATCTTGATCAAAGATTACCTTTTCAAATTCTTGTAAAATAGTATCTGGTTCATTAAAATTATAATTTCGTCCGATGATACAAAATCCTCTACAAGAATTATTTGAAATAGGCTGTGAGGTAAAAAAATATATCATTCCTTTCTTTCCACCCCAACCTAAACGAAGGACTATAGTGTAGGGAAGATGTAATTGATAAATGCTTATTCTTTCTGGCTTAACTATATTTTCATTGGCAAAAATTGGAAAATCATTGCTATTCTTTGCTTCTGGTCTTGTTATTGTGTAGTGCAGAACATTTCCTTTTACAGTTACTTTGCAATCAGGAACTTCAGGTCGATTTGGATCTCCTAATAGTCCTGGATGAACCCATGGAAAATGACCAAAGTCTGTGAAATTTTCTACTTGTCTAGAACTATCACAGTTCCAATTAAAGGGACCAGTATTCACTAATTTCCAGTTGTCATTTTCAAATTCAGGAATTTCAGGTAATTCAAACTCAGGATCTTTGAGGGCTACCCAAATTATTCCAAACTTTTCTTGACAGTGATATCTTGGTGTTTTTGCTTTTGAAGGTATCTCAATTTCTTTTGCTTGTGGTATTAAAACACACGCCCCCTTGTTGTTATATTGCCACGCGTGATATGGGCATACCAAACAATCATTCTCAATCCAACCTAATGACAGAGCTGTACCTCTGTGAATACATAAATCTCGCATAGCATATGGGGTGCCATCTGAGGTTCTCCATATCACAACAGGTTTATCCAATAAAATAGTTCCAAAAGGTTTATCTGACTTAATTTCATGGCTATAGCTTACGGGATGCCAGCTTGCATATAATTTTAAAGGAAAAGATTCTGATGTTGAATTCATATGTAAATATAATTATTACCAATCAACTTTTAATAATTATAACAATAATGTCTATTTTATCAAATTAAAAATGAATGTGAATTTTATTTTTTTTATATATTGTAAGTCAAAAATATTTAAAAGATGAGAAAACTAACTATGCTACTTTCAATGCTTATTTGCTTTTTTTTAGCTGACTTCAGTACATTAGCTCAAAAATCAAATACTAATTTATATGGAGGGTTAAAATTTAGAAATATTGGTCCAGCAATGACATCAGGAAGAATTGCTGACATAGCTATTCATCCAGACAATGAAAATGTTTGGTATGTAGCAGTTGGATCTGGAGGTGTTTGGAAAACTAAAAATTCAGGGACCACTTGGAAAGCAATTTTTGAGAATCAAAAAGTATATTCTACTGGTTGCATAACAATAGATCCAAATAACCCAAGTACTATTTGGTTGGGTACTGGAGAAAATGTAGGTGGTCGACATGCCGGATTTGGTGATGGTATTTATGTTAGTCATAATGATGGTAAATCATGGAAGAACATGGGACTAGAAAATTCTGAGCATTTATCAAAAATTATAGTTCACCCTGAGGACTCAGATATTATTTGGGTCGCTTCACAAGGACCTTTATGGAGTAAAGGAGGAGATAGAGGAGTATATAAGTCAATTGATGGAGGTAAAACTTGGAAACGAACTCTTGGAGATTCTGAATGGGTTGGAGCTACAGATTTACTAATAGATCCAACAAATCCAACTGTTTTGTATGCAGCAACATGGCAAAGACACAGAACTGTTGCTGGGTATCTTGGTGGAGGGCCAGGATCTGGTTTACATAAAAGTACTGACGGAGGTGAAACTTGGAAAGCATTAAAAAATGGAATTCCAAATTCCAATTTAGGTAAAATTGGGTTGGCCATGTCTCCTTTTAATTCAAAGGTTATTTATGCAGCTATAGAGTTAGATAGAACTAAAGGAGGTTTTTACATGTCTTCAAATGGAGGGCAAACATGGGTAAAACAATCTGATGCAGTAGCAGGAGGAACAGGGCCTCATTATTATCAAGAAATTATAGCTTCTCCACACCATGAGGGCACTATATATTTTATGAACAATAGTGCTTTAGAATCAAAAGATCACGGAAAGACATTTAAAAGAATGAGCCGTTCTAACCAACACAGCGACAGTCATGCACTTGTTTTTAAAAAATCAGATCCAAATTATCTCTTAATAGGAACAGATGGAGGTTTGTATGAAAGTTTTGATGGAACTGAAAGTTGGAAGTATGTTCGGAATTTACCGATTACTCAATATTTTAAAATAGCAGTAGATGACGCAAAACCTTTTTATAATGTTTATGGAGGAACACAAGATAATGGTTCTCACGGAGGACCATCCAGAACCATTAGTTCAGATGGAATAGCCAGTGCTGATTGGTGGAAAACTCTTGGTGCTGATGGAGCGCAAACAGCAACAGAACCTGGAAATCCAGATATTTCTTATGGAGAATTTCAACAAGGAGCTTTGTGGAGAATAGATAATAAAACTAGAGAAACGGTATTCATTCAGCCTCAAGCCAGAGAAGGAGACACCTACGAGAGATTTAATTGGGATGCACCAATTTTAGTGAGCTCTCACAATCCTAAACGTTTGTATTTTGCATCTCAAAGGGTTTGGAAGTCTGAAAACAGAGGTGATGGATGGGAACCAATATCATCTGATTTAACATTAAATCAAGAAAGAATGAGTTTTCCTTATTATGGTAAAACTCAAAGTTGGGATAACGCATGGGATGTGGGAGCAATGTCTAACTATAATACCATTACATCCTTAGCTGAGTCTCCTAAACAAGAAGGATTATTGTATGCAGGAACAGATGATGGATTAATACAGGTGACAGAGAATGAGGGAGTTACTTGGAAAAAAGTAGTTTTAAATTCAGTTAAAGGGCTTCCAAACACTCCTTTTGTAAATGATGTACGTGCAGATCTTTTTGATGCCAATGTTGTGTATGCGGCTTTAGATAATCATAAATATGGTGACTATAGCCCTTATATAATTAAAAGTTCAGATAAAGGTAAATCTTGGAAAATAATAAACGGAGATTTACCAAATAAACTCTTAATTTGGAGACTGGTTCAAGATCATGTTAATAAAAATTTATTATTTGCGGCTACTGAGTTTGGAGTTTATTTTACAACTAATAGTGGAAAAAACTGGATAAAATTAAAAGGAGGGATGCCAACTATTCCTATTAGAGATATTAAAATCCAAAGAAGTGAAAACGATTTGGTTGCGGGTTCTTTTGGAAGAGGAATATTTATTTTAGATGATATTTCCCCTTTACGTACTTTCAATAAAAATATGATGTCTGAAGAAGCTACTATATTCCCAGTAAAAAATGCACATTGGTATAGACAATCTAGTAGAGTTGGAAGTCAAGGTGATGCAGAATGGATTGCTAAAAACCCTCCATTTGGAGCAAATTTCACTTATTTTATGCCAAATAAAATCAAATCTAAAAAAGAGGTAAGAATAGCAAAAGAGAAAAAAGGAAATGCTCAATTTCCTGGATGGGATGCTCTTGAAGAAGAGAGTAGAGAGGATGGCCCATCTATTATGCTTGTTATTAAAGATAACAACGGAAATGTAGTTAACACTATTAAAGGAACTAATAGAAAAGGATTTAATAGAGTTAATTGGAGATTAAATTACCCTAGTAAAAGAGGTGAACGTCTTCAATCATCAACCAGAAGAGGCTTTAATAGAGGAGGGGGTATTATGGTAACTCCAGGCACTTATTCTGTAACACTTGAAAAAAGAGTAAATGGTGTACATACAACTTTACAAGAGCCTGTTAATTTTGAGGTAGTACAATTATTTGAAGGAACATTAACTAGAAAATCTAATGAGGTGATTAATAACTTTAGAGATGATGTAACTGCATTTCAACAAGATTTAACCTCTACTAATATTTCTTTATCTAGAAGTCTAAAAACTACAAATGCAATGTTAAGAGCATTAAACAAAGCCTCTAGACCTACTAATGAGTTATTTAAAAAATTAAATTCTACAAAAATATTATTATTAACAATTGATAAAGAACTTAACGGAGATAGTGTAAAAGATGAAATAGGTGAACGATCTAATCCATCTGCTAGTGATGGAGGTTCACTGGGATGGACTGCTTTTGGAAACACCTATGGTCCTACAGATGAGCATATGAGGTTACTCAATAGGGTTAAAAGTCAACTTAAAAAAGTTAAGAATAAATTGTACCCTATAGTAAACTCAACATTGCCATCATTTAGAAATGAACTTATAAAAACAGGAGCTCCTTGGATTGAAGGGCAGGGATTAATTAAAGATTAAATACAAGGTCTAAGAGGTTCTTTATGAAATCTTTTAGACCAAAAAATATTGTTTATAAATATAATTAAAAGAACAAAACTCATGGAAATTCAAGAATATATAATAATTTTTTTAAAAATAACTGTTGGAGTAAGCATCATAAATGTTTGGTTAATTCAACCAAATAAACCCTCTAGATGGAGAGGGGGAGACGCTAAAACTATTATTGAGGAATTTAATGTTTATGGATTGTCAAAAACATTTTATAAAGTTGTTTTTGTGGTTAAAGTAGGATTAGCAATTTTACTTTTGGCATCTATAAAATATGATTTTCTAACTTTGTACAGTAGTTTGGGTTTGGCAGCACTTTTGTTAGGATCAATAGCAATGCATATAAAAGTTAAAGATGCATTGTTTAAATCATTTCCCGCATTCTTATTTATGGCAATGAATTTAATTATTGCTTATTTATCTGTTTAAAATTGGGTTAGTAAAGTTTTTATAGCAATAAAGAGGTTTAAAATTGCAAAACCAAAAGAAGGGAAGGATTGTGTAAAACTGTCTTTAATTTTCAATCTCACAATAAAACCTCCTAACATAAGTAAGAACAATCCCGTTGATGCTAGAAACAAGATGATGGTATTGTAATATAATCCTACTAATAAACCAAATGCACCACATAACTGAAGAAACCCAGTAAGTTTTCTGAAACCAGGTAAATTATAGCGTTCAAATTCTGACTTAATAAACTCAGAAAAAAAACAATTGAGTCCAAAATAAATGAAAGCCACTCCAGAAAACCATATAAATATAGGAAGTATATCCAATTTATTTCTTAGATAAATTCATTTTCATTTCATGATCGTACTGACAGCATCCAGGCAAATTATTGTAAGCATCTAGATTACCTGACACTTTATCTGTATCATATCCTGATAATGCAATAGCTTCATGAATAGACATGATGTTTGTTTTATCATTTAGTAAAGAGATTTTTATTTTCTTTAGGTCAACATCCCAGTTAGCTTTTGCTACACCTTCAACACTACTTGCTGCTTCTTCAATAGTGCTTTTACACATTCCACAATTTCCTCTTACACCAAATGATATTTCTAATTCAGCTACTTCTTTAGACATTTCTGTTGGAGTAGTGGTGTCTTTTTTTATTTCTTTGTTACAACTTGTAAAACTAATAGCTACTGTAGATAATAGACATAAAAAATATTTTTTCATAAAGTATGAGTATTTAAATTGTTTTAAATTTTATTAATGTAAAAGTAACAAATTAGAATGTATTTATCTGGTGTGAAATAATGCAACCTACTTGTAGAGTGTTTTTATATTCTCTCCGACCTAACTATTTATAAAACAACATTTATGTATCAATAAGAATTTAAGGAGTATATTTACGTCGACAAAAAATACACGGTATATTCCACATTACAGTTCTTCTCTATTTTTATGTCTAAATTACCAAAAGAACATCAATTTATAGATCTCTCAGACTACGGAAGACCTGTTGCAAAATTTATTGCTAACTCGTTAAAGAGCAGCTCTTTTACACCTATTCATGTAACCATTGCCTTTATCATATCAGGTTTTATTGCTATTTATTGCATTATTATAGAGTATTATTGGTTAGCAGCATTTTTTTTAATTTTTAAATCTATTTTAGATGCAGCAGACGGAGAACTTGCTCGTGTAAAACAAAAACCTTCATATACAGGTAGATATTTAGATTCAGTAGCAGATATTATATTAAACGCTTTGTTTATAAGTGCTATTTGGTATATAACAAATAGTTCTATTTGGATATGCATTCTTGCGTTCTTTGGATTGCAGTTGCAAGGTACACTTTACAATTATTACTATGTAATTCTAAGAAATAGATTTAATGGAGACACTACCAGTAGAGTATTTGAAGATAAAACACCCATAGCGTTAGAGGGAGAAAAACAACAACACGTCACCCTTCTTTTTAGATTATATAAATTATTATATGGTGTGTTTGATCATGTGATTTATACACTCGATAGCAATGCTGATGAAGGTTTAATTTTACCAAATTGGTTGATGACTTGTATTTCAACCTTTGGTTTGGGGTTTCAACTGCTTATTATTTCAACTTTATTAGTCATTGGATTAAAATCAGTCATTATCCCTTTTTTTATTTTTTACACTCTTATGATTTTTATTTTTATTGGAATCAGAAAGATATTTTATTAATGACCCAAGTTTCAATTATTCTTATGTAGACGAATGCTTCTGGGATATTTTACATAACGTCAAATTATAGATACATTTTCTAAAAATATTAAATTTATGAGAATCTTTTATTTGAAAATTTCTGTACAATAGTTTGTAATTTTCATTTTAAACGAGAAGCTCTATTTTACATAGTATCATTATTGCTACTTAGAATATGCACATTAATCGCCAGCGCGCCATCATTCTTAAATATTTTTTCATCCACTGGGTAAACCAATATCATAAAATGCACTATAATTTATATTATGTTAAATAGGTTTTTTATTATTCCCTCCTAATCAATTTGATAAAAAAAACTTAAAAAAAATTAAACAGATAATAACTAGATGTAAAAAGGCTACTTTTGTGCAAATTAAATAATAAATAATTTTTTGACCATTACTAAAAAAGGAACTTCACAAATTGAATTTATCTTATTAATGGCATGTTTAATGTCTATTGTGGCATTGTCTATAGATACCATACTACCAGCTTTAAACCCAATTGGACTTTCTATTGGTACAGTTAACCAGAACGAAAATCAGTTATTAATTACTATGATTTTTTTAGGGCTAGGATTAGGACAACTAATCTTTGGTCCTATTTCAGATAGTTTTGGAAGAAAACCTGTTGTTTACATTGGATTTACAGTATTTATGTTGGCTAGTTTTTTATGTATAGCCGCACCCAACATAAAAATTATGGTAATTGGACGAATTCTTCAAGGAATTGGTCTCTCTGCTTCTAGATCTATCAGTATTGCTATGATTAGAGATCGTTTTGAGGGAGATTACATGGCTAAAATAATGTCTTTTGTAGTCACTATTTTTATTTTAGTGCCTATTATTGCTCCTACATTAGGTAAATTTTTGTTAGATAATTATGGTTGGGAATCAATCTTTTACAGTCAGTTATTATTTGGTATTGTTGTGTTGTGTTGGTTTTGGAAAAGACAACCAGAAACGTTACCTCCGGCCTACAAAAAAAAGTTTTCTATGGCTATTTTTATCAATGGCTCTAAAGAATTTATAAAATATAGATCAGCCGTTATTTTTACATTAATCTCTGGATTAGCTACCGGATCTTTTATGGTTTTCCTTAGTACTTCTCAGCATATTTTTGAAGTTCAGTATGGTTTAGTAGACCAATTCCCCTATATATTTGGTGCCTTAGCTTTTTCTGTTGGTATGGCTACTTTTACAAATGGAACGTTGGTTGTTAGGTTTGGAATGAAAAAATTAGTAACTATTTTTTCAATAGTATTTTCTCTGACTTCACTATTGTACATTAGTATGTTTTACGGTGAAACCAACCCAAGTATTAGCATATTAATACTTTTTCTGGCGTTGCAGTTTTTTTCTGTTGGATTTCTCTTTGGTAATGTTAGATCATTAGCAATGCAACCTTTAGGACATATTGCAGGAATTGGAGCAGCTATTAACGGTTTTATATCTACCATTATGGCGGTCCCTATAGCTACGTTTATTGGTAGTTTTGTTGAAACCACTGCCCTACCATTATTTATTGGTTTTGCAGCTTGCGGTTTAGGTTCTTTACTACTGCTATTGTTTGTTAAAAAACCTATTTATTAATGTCTCTGGAAATTATTTATCAAGATAGTTACTGTTTATTGGTCACCAAACCCAACAACGTATTGGTTCATCATGCGCATCATTCTAGAAATAAAATAGATGAAAAATCATTACTGCAATTACTTGAGGATCAATTAGGTATCAAGTACTACCCTATCCACAGATTAGATAGAAAAACATCTGGAATTATTTTATTAGCTTCAAAAAGATCATATGTTGCTTCTTTTCAGTCTTTATTTACAAATAACCAGATTCAGAAAATATATTTCGGTGTTGTTCGAGGTTTTTCTCAAGAATTTAAAATTATAGATTCTCCAGTAAAAGGAAGAGATGCAGATGTGTATAAAGAAGCAGAAACTCATATTAAACTCTTAGATAAAATTACACTAGATATACCAGTAAAGCCCTATGATACTTCTCGATATAGTTTGGTTGAACTGAAACCTAAAACTGGTAGAATGCATCAATTGCGCATTCACATGAATAAAGTTTCTACTCCGTTAATTAACGATGCTAAATATGGTGATAAAAACCACGACATCATGTATGGAGAGCAATTTGGTTGGAAAAACCTTTTTTTACATGCAGGGTCATTAGAATTTACACACCCATTTACAGAAGAGAAATTAATACTAAAATCGTCCTTTTCTGAAGATTGGATTCAATTATTTGAAAAATTTTCTTGGAAAAACCCACTCATATAATAAACTTATTGCTCTAAAGGTTGACTCTCAAAAGCAATAAGTTCATGTTCATGAAATTCTGATGTAACTTCTATTGGGTTACAACATACTTCACAATCTTCTATATAAGTTTGTTTATGTATGCTACTATCTAAAAGCATTGAGATTTCCTCCCAACAATGCGGGCATTGAAAAAAGTGTTCCAAAACCTAATCTTCTATAACTTTTAAAACTAACTTTCCTTTTTTATCACCATTAAATAAACGTGCAAAAGTTTCCTGAAAGTTTTCTATACCATTATAAACATCCTCTTTAGATTTTAATTTTCCTTGAGCTATCCACATCCCCATTTCTTGAGCAGCTTTTTTATAATCTTTTGCATAATCCATCACTACCATTCCTTGCATAGTTGCTCTATTAACAAGAAGGCTTAAATAATTACTAGGTCCTTTAACTGCTATTTTATTATTATATTGAGAAATGGCTCCACAAATAACTATTCTAGCATGCATTCTCAGTTTAGTTAAAGCTGCATTTAAAATTTCACCACCAACATTATCAAAATAAACATCTACCCCCTTTGGACATTTTTCTCTTAAGGCTTCATAGATGTTTTCAGATTTATAATCGATAGCAGCATCAAAACCTAATTCATCTAAAAGATAATCACATTTTTCTTTTCCTCCTGCAATTCCAATAACAGTACACCCTTTAATTTTTGCAACTTGTCCAACAACACTTCCAACAGCTCCAGCTGCTCCAGAAACTAAAACAATGTCACCTTCTTTGATTTTACCTACCTCAGTAATCCCAAAGTAAGCAGTCATTCCAGGCATTCCAAGTGTACCAATAAACATAGGCATTGGAGCTATAGAGTCATCTACTTTAAACCACCCGTTTCCATCTGTTATTACAAATTGTTGAACTCCTCCCCAACCAGTAACACAGTCACCAACTTTAAAAGATGGATGATTGTTTGACCTGATTACTTTTCCAATAGATCCAGAACGCATTACTTCATCAATAGCTACAGGTGCTATGTATGATTTACTGTCGTTCATCCACCCTCTCATGGCTGGGTCTAATGAAATGTAATGGTGTTGAATCAAAACCTCTCCCTCATTAAGATCAGGAATTGTATTAGATTCTAAGCTCCAAGTTGTATCATTTGGAAAACCAACTGGTCTTTCTTTTAAGATAATTTGTTTGTTTATCATGGTGTTATTTTAGGTTTAATAGTCTATTAAGGTTTTTAACTCAAACGCAAAACGTTGTTTTGGTAAATATTGTTTTTCTAATTCTCCTTGAAAAGGAATCGGGGTTTCTATACTTGCCACACGCTTCACAGGAGCATCTAGAAATTCGAAACAATTTTCCGTAATTAATGCAGAAACATCACTAGATATACTACCAAAAAGAGAATCTTCTTGTAGAAATATTACTTTACCTGTTTTTCTAACTGATGTAAATATGGCTGATTCGTCTAATGGCTGTAATGTTCTAAGATCTATAAGATCTGCACTAATATTTGGATGTGTTTTTAATGTATCTAAAGCCCAATGTACTCCAGCTCCGTATGTAATAATGGTTACATCATTTCCTTCTTTTAATAAAGATGCTTTCCCTATTTCAATAGTGTAATAATCTTCAGATACGTCTTGATAAATGGATCTATACAAAGCTTTATGTTCAAAAAACAATACTGGGTTTGGATCATTTATAGAGGCACATAATAATCCTTTGGCATCCGCAGGAAATGCAGGATACACTACTTTTAATCCTGGTGTTTTTGTAAACCATGCTTCGTTAGTTTGACTGTGAAAAGGTCCTGCTCCTACCCCTGCTCCACAGGGCATTCTTACAACTACATCTGCATTTTGATTCCAGCGATAGTTTGATTTTGCTAATAGATTTACTATAGGATTAAATCCAGAGGAAACAAAATCGGCAAACTGCATTTCCATAACTGCCTTCATTCCATTTATAGAGGCTCCATAGGCAGCAGAAACAATTGCAGATTCACAAATTGGTGTATTTCTTACACGTTCTTTTCCAAACTGTTTTACAAAACCATCTGTTATTTTAAAAACCCCTCCATATTCAGCTACATCCTGCCCCATGATCACTAAATTACCATAACGATGCATAGATGCTTTTAAACCTTCAGAGATGGCGTCTATGAGCCTTATGTTGGTTTTATTATTGCTTGGCTCAATAATTTCTTGATGATAGTTTTTATAAACATCATTTAATTCAGTTGATAAATTAGGAACTATCTGATCTTCTTCAAAAGCTATATTTAAATTGGTGTTAATTTCGTTTTTTATTTTTTTGGTATACTTAGTTACCAAATCTTGAGTTAGGATTTCTTTTGACAATAAAAAAGTTTCATAATTTTTAAGTGGATCTTTTTTACTCCATAAATCCATTAAGTCTTCTGGCACATATTTTGTTCCACTGGCTTCCTCGTGACCTCGCATTCTAAAAGTTTTAAATTCTAATAAAATAGGTCTAGGATTTTTTCTGATATCTGAGGCTATTTTTGAAACTTCGGTATAAACCTCCAATATATTATTACCGTTTATTACATGGCTTTCCATGCCGTAGCCAATGCCTTTGTCTGCTATATGGTCACATTTATATTGTTCAGAAGTTGGAGTAGATAAACCATATCCATTATTTTCAACGCAAAATATAACAGGTAGACTCCATACGGCTGCAACATTTAGTGCTTCATGAAAATCTCCTTCACTCGTACCACCGTCACCAGTAAAAACAGCACAAACATGGTTGTTTTTTTTAAGTTTATTTGCCAATGCTATTCCATCTGCAACACCTAATTGAGGTCCTAGGTGAGAAATCATTCCAATGATGTTAAATTCTTGTGTTCCAAAATGAAAACTTCGATCCCTTCCTTTTGTAAAACCATTCATTTTACCTTGCCATTGAGAAAATAATCTATGTAAAGGGATTTCCCTTGTTGTAAAAACACCTAGATTTCTATGCATTGGGAGTATATATTCTTCCTTTTTAAGAGCTGCAGTAACACCTACTGAAATAGCTTCCTGACCAATACCGGAAAACCATTTAGATATTTTTCCTTGCCTAAGCAATACAAGCATTTTCTCCTCAATTAATCGAGGTTTTAGCATTTGAAGATATAAATTAATAAGTGTTTCTTCAGTTACACCTTTTGGATTATATTTTAAAATATTAGCCATAAAATTATTTCCATTACATCTTTAAGTAAGTATGACGAAAATACTATTTTCATATATAAATATGATTATAATTTATTTAAAATCTTGTCACTATTAAAAATAGAGTTAAATCTTCAATTTATGTATTGAAGCATAAAAAAACCTTATCATTTAATGATAAGGTTTTAGTTATATGTTTTTGAAGAATCTGCTTATAATTCTTTGAAAATTGCATGCATCATCCTCTTTTTATCATTAATACTTTCTTCAAGGGCTATCATAGTCTCAGTTCTACTTACACCAGGAATTTCATCTATCTGATAAATGATGTCTTTTGCATCATTGGTTCCTTTCGCTCTTACCTTACAAAATATATTGTATTTGCCTGCTGTAACGTAGGCAACTGTAACGTTTGGGATTGAATTTAGATTGGAAATAACATTCTGAGTCATTGATGTTTTTTCTAAAAACACACCTATATGGGCTATGAATGAATATCCCATTTTCTCGTAGTTAAGAGTTAATGTTGAGCCTTGTATAATTCCCTCATCTTCCATTTTTTTAACACGAACATGAATAGTTCCAGCTGAGACCAATAATTTTTTTGCAATATCGGTAAATGGAGTTCTTGCATTTTCAATTAGAATATCTAAAATTTGATGATCTATTTCATCTAATATAAACTTTTTCATATTTTTATTTAATTCAAAGATTTAAACAAAAGTATACATTTAATTGAATATATTAAGCTTTATTATGAGAAAAATTCAATTTTTTAACGAACGAAATCGATTTCTTTGTGAAAAATTAGATTAGATATATCCTCTTTTATCATTTTTGGAATAAATTTTATCAAATTTTCTTCTAAAATTTCTTCGTATAAATAACCTACATTTTCTTTATTTGGATAAATATGTAATAGATCTCCAAAATTTTTCACATTGTTAGGAATTTTAAAATAATCTTGATAATCATTAAAATTTTTAACTGAACTTATATGATAAATCCCTTGAAGTAGAGACATAAAAGTAAAGTTTCTTACAGTTTCTCTTTGATAATCATCTTTAAAATGACCAGATTCTATTAATATCGTGGGAAAGCCTAGTTTTTGAAAGTTGTCACCTGTTGCTGTTGGATAAAATTCATCTGAATATCTACCTACTTGGCCAGGAATGATTTCTTGAAGTAATTTGTTCATAGAACAAATAACATTCATTGTTTTAATACGTGTATTGGTCACTTTTCTAGAACTTTCTTCTGATGGTGCTAAAAAAGAAATTGTAGCGGGTTTATTTTCTCCCTCTACTCCAAATATAGTACGTTGATCATGAAGATTAAAGCAAAAGTCAGGTTTAAAATTATCTAGTACTTTTCTCAGCAATTTACTTTCTGCAGCATCTTTATTAACAGCATCTCTGTTTAAATCTATAGAATTAGCATTATATCTAGTATAATATTCGGCTCCATCAGGATTTAAAAGTGGAATTATTTTAATTGTGGCGTTTGTGAGTATTTGTAAGCGTATCTTGTCTTTTAATTTATACAAGTAATTAATCAAATCTATTACAGCTTTTGTACCTGTACTTTCATTGCCGTGCATCTGTGTCCAAATAAGTATTTTTTTTGACCCATTTCCAATTGTAACTTCGTGTATATTCCTAGAATCTTCCGAGTTGCCAATGATTTTGGATGAAAAATAGGATGAATTTTCAAATTTAGACAATACCTTTTCTACATCGGATAATCTTATCCACCTCCCATAAATAGAATTCTCTTTGTGATTTTTTATAATCCCATTAATATAGCCTAATTCTAAAGTTGTATTCATCGTGAAAATATCAATGACAAAAATACAAGAATCATTTTAGTATTAAACCTATTATATTTTTTATAAATACTTAATAATGTTACAATTGTATAATAAAAATTCATCAAATTGTTATAAATGTAATCACAATTCCAATAGATTACAATTGTAAATATAGCTTCTTTATATGCAATCTATATAAATTATATATAATTATATATAACATTATAAATCAGTATTTTAATTTTATTTTATAAAGTATTAGTTTAATTAAAAACGAGTTGTTTGAATTTCTGTTTATTTTAATTTGGAATCTATTTATAGTAATTTTACATTTGTAATCTATATATTAGTTTACAATGGTGAACATTTTAGATTTTACAAATAGATTAAAAAAAATACTCAATTACCATCAATTAACAGCATCTCTCTTTGCTGATAAAATTGGTGTTCAACGATCCAGTATCTCACATATACTATCAGGCAGAAATAAACCTAGTCTAGATTTTATATTGAAGGTTACCAATACTTTCACTGATGTTGATATTTATTGGCTTTTAAATGGGAAAGGTGCATTCCCAAAAGAACAAGTACCAATCAATAAGGTTTTTTCACCTGATGAGTCCTCAATAGTAGAAACTATTAATTCGAAGTCATCAAAAAAAATGAATAGAATAGTTGTTTTTTATGAGGACGGGACATTTGAAGAGTATAAAAAAAATAATTATTGAATTAGCTCTGCAATTCCCTCTCTAATTATCTCAATATTTTTATACTTATTTGACAAATTAGCAGTTTTTTGTTTTTGAACTAATTGCCTCAGCAAACTTACCCCTATTTGATCAAAATTATACTGTTTATATTGTTTCCCTTTAGCTACAATATCATTAACTAAATTTTGAATAGCCTCAGTGTTATTACTCACTGCAATTTGTTCGTATGCATTCTTGTAAATTTCCTGTATTTTAGGGTTATTATTTAAATACATTCCCGCCAACACATTATTTGCCACAAAAGCCATTTCCGAATCATCTTTTTCCTCAATATATATTCTAGTTAATGGGGTTGCAATAATATTTTTTACTTCTACAGGGAGTTCTTTTGACTTTTTTACTGCAAGTTGTTTGTCTATATAGTACATCCCAACTAATGATTTTCCAATAACAGTATAGGAATCACTGGTGAGGCCTTTTTGAAAAATTGTTTTTAATTCTGGGTCAGTTAGCTTACCTAATGTTTCAATTGCTGCAGCTTGAACTAATGTTTTGGGATCATTATTAGCTATATTTTTAATAGTATTAATTACTGATTTTTT
The DNA here is from genome assembly GCA_015665265.1 of Flavobacterium sp. GTDB lineage: Bacteria > Bacteroidota > Bacteroidia > Flavobacteriales > Flavobacteriaceae > Polaribacter. Next base: position 3,639 of record JADFAM010000004.1, on the reverse strand, counting down.
AGACCATTTATTAATTAAATTAATTTTTTCTAATGCAAGTATTCTTATTTTATAAAAATCATCGTTTAAAGCCTCTGCAATAGCGTTAAAAGCTTTCTTTTGGTCTTGATTCTCTGACACTTTTATCAATGCCTCTATTTTGTGCTGATAATTAGTTGAGTTTTTTAATTGAAAAATATAATCACTCAAAACTTTATTTTCTGAAAAGTTCGCTAATAAAACACCATCGGCATTTACTTGAATCAAATCTGGATTTTTACTTTTAAAAACAAATTTGAAGGAACTGTCTCTGCTGTCTACAAAAACACGATGTCTTGTTTTTGTTCCATTTTCAAAAATATCGATAGCTATTGGAAATTTAAATTCATCTGTCTGTGTCTGAACAAAATTTACTGTGACTGTTTTTTCCAATAAGTTATAATCGTAAGAAACTTGAATATTAGGGTGCCCAGCTCCAAAAAACCATTGATTAAAAAACCATTGTAAATCTAAACCACTCACCTCCTCAAAAGCTAAACGTAAATGAGAAACTTCTGCTGATTTGTATTGATTGTCTATTAAATATTTTTTTAATCCTGTGAAAAAAGCGTTATCACCAAGATAACTTCTCAACATGTGAAGAATAGTTCCACCTTTATTGTAACTAATAAGGTCAAACATATCCTCTTTATCATCATAATAAAAACGTACTAATTTTTTATCAAAATTGTCAGAATTATCTAAATAGGCTTTACTATTTTCATACAAATGGGCATCAGCACTAGTTTTACCATATTTGTATTCTCTCCACAAATATTGACTATAATTTGCAAATGATTCATTTAAAGCCAGGTTACTCCAACTTTCTGAGGTAACTAAATTACCAAACCAATGATGAAATATTTCATGAGCAATTGTATTCTCTTGTCTATTTTCATCTACTAACTGACCTTTCATTTGATATGCAGATTCACCATGAATAACAGCTGTTGTATTCTCCATTGCCCCACTTATATAATCTCTAGCTACTATTTGACTATACTTATTCCATGGATAGTCCACTCCTAGTTTATTTTCAAAAAAACCAATCATCTCAGGAGTTAAACCAAATATATCTTTGGCTAATGGTGCATATTTTTTCTCAACATAATAATTAATAGGAATGTTTTTGTAGGAATCTTTTATAATTTCATATTCACCAACACCCATGAAAAAGAGATAAGGAGCATGTTTTTGATTGAACTTCCAATAATCTATTCTGTTATCACCGTTTATTGTTTGACTTACCAAAGTCCCATTAGATAACGTTTTATATTTATTTGGAACCGTAATATATATTTCTTGACTAGTTTTTTGATTAGGTGAATCTATGGTAGGAAACCAACAACTGTTTGATTCTGTTTCACCCTGAGTCCATATTTGAGTTGGTTTATTAGGATTTTCTCCTGTAGGATTAATAAAATACAACCCTTTGGCAGAAGTAATTGCATTACTTCCTTTGCTTTTTACCTTTTCGGGTCTAGCTGTATATTTTATATATAATGTAAAAGTTTCACCCTTTTTATATTCTTTGGGAAGTTCAATAGTTAATTTAAAACCATCGTAATTATAATTTAAATTAGTATCGTTTAGAGCAACAGCATGAATGATCATTGCTTTAGCATCTAACACAACCTCTTTTGTTTTGTAAAAATGTGGTTGTAAAGTAACCCATTCTTGTCCATTCAACTCCTTATTTTCAAAATTAAAACTGACCTTAAGTTTTGTGTGAATGAGGTCATTAATTTTATCTCTCTCTTTTCTGTATAAAGTTGTAGGATCTTGAATTTGTGACAAAAGAGAAAAACACGATTGTAGTAAAATGATAACAAAAAATAACCTTTGTAACTTCATATTTATGATATAAGTTTCAAAAATACTAAATAATAAAAAAGCAGTTGTTAATCCCTAGTTAAAAGAAAAAACAGCAGATGAGAAATCAGTTTTTTAATAATGAATCACTTACTTTTTAATTTATTGAATCAAGAGCTTGCCTAAATTGCTGAAGATTTAATTGATTAGGATCAATTTTAAGGTATTCTGCCATTTGTGTAATTTTAGTAGGATTCATATGGTTACCTATAACTCTAGCTACCCCTACTCCTATTTTTTTGGAATATCCAAATACAATAACTTCATTGATATCGTTAGCATCGCCATTGTAATAGATAGATACACTCATCCCATTCATATCCATTTTCATTAATTTTTTATACAAAGTTGAATTATTAAGAATTAATGAAATTGCTTTTTTTTCAATTTCATACGCTTCATTATTGTTTAGATATGGAAGTCCTAATACGTTAACTTTTTTAATACTTTCATAGCCGTCTTTTACATCAAGAGGAACTTTATCAGAGTTTAATTGGATTAAGCTCATAGGAAGGTCTACTGACATAAAGCCGGGTTTGTCTTGCTTTTCAACGATATATGTTTGTATTGTTTTTTGTTGATTGCAAGAAATAAAAATGGCTAAAACTGTTAGAATGACGACTGCTTTTTTCATATCTAGTTGTTTTTTGTGAATGTGTCTACTAAAGATGACATTTTATTTATATCTATAGCACCTCTTAATGAAACTATCAATGCTTCAGACATTCCATTGGTTTGCTTATCAATTCCTTTTACTAACATAAGAACTTCACTTACAAGATCTTTATTGGAAGTTGTTTTTACGTAAATCCAAACTTTAGAATTGTCTTCTTTGAGTCTCATTAATTCAGTTAGTTTTTGAACTTTTACAGCATTTTTCACCATATTTTCCATTTGAGTGGCTATTTCTGGTATTTTTGTAGAAAAGGTTTTGAATTCATTTAAATTTTCGGTCATTTTAAAGACTTCTGTCATTTCATTACCTTCATTTTCACTTTCAAAATTAAATTTTGATAAGATTTTAAAGGCATCTTTACTTATGACAACAGACATAACTCCGTCCATATCCTCTAATTTGTCAAAAGAAGATTGCCCGTAACTTATTGTTGATGTAATTGCTAAAGCAATTAAAAGAATTGTTTTTTTCATTGTTGTTAAATTTAATTGATGATATTACTTATTATTTTTAAATATTTTATTTACTGAATCTTCATAAACATGAAGTTTTTTTAATGCTTGACTTCCCTTATTTAGATGTGATGAAACTATTTTTAATGCGTTGGTAATTTGAGCTAGATTTTCAGCTGCTTGTTTTTTTTCATTGTACTGATTAATTTTATGTAATCCTGAATAGGCACCAAACAATAGTAGTACTGAAGCTGCTACCATTCGCCAATTATTGTTTTTAGTTTTAGTATTTAAAATAATTTTCTTGGTGTACGTTTCGTCAGTATTACTTATAAAATAATTGAAAATTAGTTGATATTCCTTTAAATGTGGAGCAACTTTATTTGAGGAGAAATAAGTTCTTAGAATATTTTCCTCTTCTAATGTTGTCTCAGCATTTTCATATTTTACTAGTAATTTTTCAATGTTGGTTAATTCCATAACTATGCTGTTTAATAAGTTGTTCTCTAATTGTTTTTCTAGCTCTAGACAATGAAACTCTAACGGCTGTTGGTTTCATATTTACCATTTCACAAATTTCTTTAAAATCATATTGTTCAATATCTCTTAATTGAATTATCA
>JADFAM010000104.1 GCA_015665265.1 Flavobacterium sp. | reverse complement strand
ACAAACTTCCTTTAAGTAGTTTAATTTTAGACACTAATTTTTTTATTTAAATTTAATTAAAAATTATGTAAAAAAAAACTCTCTGTAAAAGAGAGTTTTTTTTAGAAAAAAAGCGTATTAGTTTACAGAACTGCTTAGACCAGCTCCAGCCTTAAACTTAACAACGTTTTTAGCTGCAATTTTTATTTCTGCTCCAGTTTGTGGATTTCTTCCATTTCTTGCAGCTCTTCTAGATACTGACCAAGTTCCCCAACCTACTAATGCAACTTTTCCACCTGACTTTAAAGTAGAAGTTACGTTAGAAGTTAATGATTCTAAAGCTGCTTTAGCTGCTGCTTTTGAAATTCCTGCGTCTGCAGCCATTGCGTCGATTAAATCTGATTTGTTCATAATAATAGTATTTAAATTAATTGTTTCTTTTGCATAAATGCTTTAACAAATATAGACGGATTGTGGGTTTGTGCAAGTTTGGACCAATAAAAACCCCCTTTTTGTTAATAAAACTATTCAAATTGTTAATAAGGAGTAGTTTTTTTTGGTAAATAACTACTAATGTGTTGTAAATAGTGGCTTTAGAGCATTTCAGCATTGCTGGAAAAATGAAACCCATTTAGCAGACTTTTGCTATCCATTTTTTTCTTTCCAGATACCTTTAATTCTTCGATATATATATACCCTCCTTTAACAGCTACTTTAATATCTTTTTTTGTAGTGATGATGGTTTTTATTTGTTCTTCGTGAGCAATAATTTCTTTTCTAACCTTATATATTTTTAAAGAGGTTACAGAGCCTTTATTATTCATCTCAGACCAAGCGGTTGGAAATGGATTTAAACCTCTTATATGGTTGTATATATTATCAATAGAGTTATTCCAATTAACCTTACAGTTTTCAGGAAATAGTTTTGGTGCTATTTTTTCTTCTATGTCTTTCTGTTTTTGACTAGTAACATCATTATTCTTAATTTTGAGTACAGTTTCAGATACCAAGTCTGCGCCTAAATTCATTAGTCTGTCATGTAACTCACCAACTATTTCATCTTTGTGTATAGTTATTTCTTTTTGAAGAATAATATGACCAGTATCTATTTTTTCATCTATAAAAAAAGTAGTAACGCCAGTTTTTTCTTCACCATTTATAATTGCCCAATGTATTGGAGCAGCACCCCTGTAAGAGGGTAGAAGCGAAGCATGTAAATTAAATGTACCATACTCTGGCATTTTCCAAACAACTTTTGGTAGCATCCTAAAAGCAACCACAATTTGAAGATTAGCTTTTAAAGCTTTTAAACTAGTTACGAAATCTTCGCTTTTAAGGTTGGTGGGTTGTAATAAATTAAGCTTATTTTCTATGGCATATTTTTTTACTGCAGATTCATTTATTTTACGTCCTCTACCAGCTTTTTTGTCTGGAGCTGTTACTACTCCAACAATAGTATAATTATCTTCTACTAACTTTTTTAGTATGGAGACAGCAAATTCTGGAGTTCCCATAAAAATAATACGAAGGTCTCTCATAAAATAAAAAATTTATTATTAGCGGTTAAACCTATTTTATCTTTTAATAGTAGGTTGCGCAAATGTATTAAAATTGCTTTTTCATCGTGGTCTAAAGAAAATATAATTTCTTCTTGAGAAATTTCTTTTTTGTCTTTGAAAAGTTCTAAGATATCTTTTTCTATCCTGTTAGAACTATTTTTCTTTTCAGATATACAAACGTCACAAAGGGTGCATTTTGATATCTTTTTTTCGTTAAAATAGTGCGATAACTGAACACATCTACACGTAGTATTGTTTTTTATAAAATAAATTAATTCTTCAGATTTTTGTTGTTGTTGGTTGAGATATTTTTCGATAGATTTTGAAATTCTATTGATCGTCTTGTCATCCTCCCTAGGAGTTAAAAAAATGAACTCTTCATTAGAACTAGCTTCCTTGTAATTAATAATGTTTAAGTGGTCTAATCTGTTTAATAGTTCTCTAACAGTCAGAGAATTAATTTGCATTCTTTTAGCAATGTCAAACTCATTAATTTTCACTTCTTTTTGAAAGACACCTCCATGGCTTCTCAGTATAAAATCTATTAATTTACGGGTTAACTTATTATTAAAAGTTTGTCTTATAAGTTGTTTGCTAGATAAGATAAAAATAACAGTAGACTTTTGACTGAATGTAGAATTAATTTCAATGATGCTATTTTTTTTAAGGATTTGAAAAATGGCAGCAGTCTTTTTGTGTGAAAGTTTATACGTTTGACAAAATTTTAAAAAATTAAAATCAAAAGAGACTTCGGGCAATTCACCTAGTGCAATTTGGAAATATTGATATAATTTTCGATGTACTTTTTTAATTTCATTAATAGTAGGGATAGTTTCTAATGTATTTTTTTTAAAAGAGTTGATATCATTCTCGTTCTGTAGAACAACTGAAAAAGATTTTTCACCATTTCTTCCGGCTCTTCCTGCCTCTTGAACATAATTTTCTATACTAGCAGGGAGATCTAGGTGTATTACTACTTTTACATTTGGTTTATCTATTCCCATTCCAAACGCATTAGTAGCTACCATAATTAATCTATCTTCTTTCATCCATGAGTTAAACGCCTTGATTTTACTTTCGGTAGTCATTCCTCCATGATAAAATGTAGACAAATATCCTTTGGCATTAATGAAGTTAGAAATGTCCTCAGTTTTTTTTCTAGAGTTTACATATATAATAGTAGGAAAGGGGTTCTTTTTAAAAATTTGCTCTAGTTTGCCTAATTTATTTTCATTTTTTATGATTTGATAAGCAAGGTTTTTTCTGTAGAAAGATTTTTTAAAAATGGAGGTATCAGACAAGTTTAAATTTTCAATAATATCATTAATAACTTTTTTTGTGGCAGTGGCTGTTAGTGCAATCATATTTATAGTAGGAAACACATCTCTAACCTTATGAATAAGCCTGTAAGAAGGTCTAAAATCGTGCCCCCATTCTGAAATGCAATGAGCCTCATCTACTGCAATTAAATTGATATTAATTTCTTTAATTTTCTGGATGATTAAATCTGATTGCAACCTCTCGGGTGATAGATATAAAAATTTGTACTGACCAAATTTTAAATTGTCAAATAAGGAAACAATTTCATCTGTTGTTGCTTTACTTTTTATAGTTAAAGCCTTAATTCCGTTATTTCTTAATTGTTCTGTTTGATCATTCATTAAAGAAATTAATGGAGATATAACCAAACATACCCCTTCAAGAATTAATCCAGGGACTTGATAACACACAGATTTACCTCCACCTGTGGGTAGAACGGTAACTACATCTTTTTTATTTAAAACAGCCTTAATAATATCCTCTTGAGAGTCTCTAAATGAAGAATGTCCCCAATATTTTTGTAAGATTTGAGTTGGTGATATCATACATTTTTTTTGAGCCAATTAAGTATGAAATTAGATCTGTTTTCTACTGTATCAAAAGGAACTTCAATTAAAGAATAATTTAAATCTTTGTATGATTTTTCTAAATAGGTATCTATAACTTTAGCCTCTTCAAAGCTTTCATATCTTTCGCTATCTGTAATGAAAATTTCTTTCCATGGTCTAAAATGAAACACATAATCATAGTTGTATTTTTTACTAGACTCTATAAAGTACGATGGATACTTTTCTTTTGTGTAATCTAAATAGGCGTGAATATCTGGTAGGCCTCTGTCAAAAAAAACTAAATTATTAGTAGTGTCAGAAGCTCTCTGGTGTTGTTCCTTTCTGCCTTGAAGCAATAGTTTACTAAACAATATAGGTTCTGTTAAAAACAATTGATCTATCCCTTCTTTTTGTGCTTTGATAGTTATTTCTCTTGAAATCTCTTCCATACAAAAGAAACCACTACGTTTAAGTTGTTTCAAAACAGACGATTTTCCTGTTCCAGGACCTCCAATAAGCACAATTTTTTTCTGCATAAAACAAAAATATAGTATTAATTTATTATAATGATATAATGATGTAATTTTGTGATTAATTCGTATTGTAAAATCGAAATGTTAAAATGAAAGATAAAGAAAATTTTTATCAAAAGTTAAAACTTCAACTAGATGATACTACCAAGTTTCCCTCAGATTACTTGTATAAATTTATAGTACCAGCATCTGAGAATAGGGTAGCGCAAGTGAGACAAATATTTGAGAATAGCGCCCTGTCTATTTCCATAAAAAAATCTAAAACTGGAAAATATAATAGTATTTCTATAGTTATTAATTTAGAAAACTCAGATGAGGTAATCTCATATTACAAACAAGCAGAAAAAATAGATGGAATTATATCGCTTTAACTAATGAAAAAAATAATATTACTGATCGCATTTACAATTAGTTCAACTAATCTAATCTCTCAAAAAGACACTAAAATTTTAGTTACTATAAATGACAAACAAATCTCTGTTGCTGATTTTAAAAAGGTATATGAAAAAAATTTGGATGCCATAGATAACGAAGAATCAAAAGATATTGATAAAAACCTTGATTTATTTGTTAATTACAAATTAAAAGTAAAACAAGCCTATGAGCTAAAGTTAGACACATTAAAATCTTATAAGTCTGAAATTGAAACGTATAAAAAACAATTAATAGCACCTTATCTTCAAGACAAAGAATATCTAACGTCCTTAATAAAAGAGGCTTATGATAGAACTAAAACTGAAATTAGAGCAAGCCACATACTTGTTAGACTCCCAAGAAATTATACATCAAAAGATACACTAACTCCTTTTCTTAAGATTCAAAAAGCTAGACAAAGAGTATTGGCTGGAGAATCTTTTGCTGAAGTAGCAAAAGAGGTTTCTGAAGATCCGTCTGTTACAATAAATGCTGGAGATTTAGGGTATTTTTCGGCCTTTAAAATGTTGTATGATTTTGAGGATGCTGCTTACTCTACTCCAAAAGGAGAAGTTTCAGCTATATTTAAAACTCGATATGGATATCATTTTCTACAAAATAATGGGACTAGAACATCCAAAGGAGAAAGACAGGTTGCCCACATTTTAATTTCAGATACTACTTCAACTGGAAAAAATAAAATTAATGAAGTATATGCTAAATTAAAACAAGGGGTCTACTTTAACAAGTTAAGTCAACAATATTCTAATGATGGAAACACCAAAAATAAAGGAGGAGTTTTACCAAGATTTGGTTCAGGAAGAATGGTAAAACCTTTTGAAAATGCAGCATTTTCACTAGATACTATTGGAGAGTATAGTAAACCCTTTAAAACAAAATATGGTTGGCATATTGTAAAATTATTAAAACAATATCCCATACTTCCATATAACGAAATGGAAAAGGAAATTTCAGATAAAGTTCGTAATTCAGGAAGAGCTAAATTATCAGATAATGCAGTATTAAATAGATTAAAAAAAGAATATTCTATTGCTGTAACAGAATCATCTAAGAAATTTCTTCAAGGAAAAGACCTTAAAAGTTTGTCTACAGATTCATTGAAAAACACTTTACTAACAATTAATGATAAAATACACCTACAAAGTGATTTTGTATCTTATGTGAAACACCAAAGACTAGTGTCTTTCGATGCTATGATGGAAAAATTTATAGACGCAGAAATTCTCACCTATTTTAAGGAAAATCTTGTGAACACAGATTCAAATTTTGCCTATACACTATCAGAATATGAAGATGGGTTGTTACTATTTGAGTTAATGCAACAAAAAATTTGGAATAAGTCATCAGACACCATAGCATTAAAAAATTATTTTGACGCTCGTAAAAGTTTGTACAATTCAGATGATTTAAAAAGTATTAAAGGTAAAGTTATGAACGACTTTCAGCTATATTTGGATCAAGAATGGATAGGTCAATTACGATCAGAAAATGATGTTAAAATAAATAGAAAAGTATTAAAAAAAATAAAGAGTTATTACCGTAAAGAATCTTGAAAAATCTATTCTACATATTAGTACTTATCTTATTCATTTCATGTGATTCTCTAGGATTACAAAAAAAGGATGTACCAGTTAAAAAACCAATTGCTAGTGTTTACAATAACAACCTATTTACAGAAGATATAGAATTGTTATTGCCAAAAAATCTTGAAAAAAATGATAGCCTTGTTTTTACAAGAAGTATTATTAATAGTTGGGCTGTGAAACAGTTGCTACTAAAAAAAGCAGAGGATAATAATACTCAAAATGATAATTCAGAAATTAACAATCTTGTAAAAGATTATAGACAAGCACTCCTAATTAATGGATACAAAGAACGTCTTATCAAGCAGCAATTAGATACCTTTATAGAGCAACAAGAAATACTAGATTATTACAAACTAAATAGTAAAAACTTTAGATTAAACGAAGAGCTAATTAAAACTAGATATCTTCATTTTTCTAATGAATTATTAGATAGAAAAGAGGTAGTTAAGTCATTTAAAAAAGGAACCATAGAAGATCTAGAAGCATTAGAGTTAAAACAATTAACTTTCAAGCAAATGATGTTAAATGATTCTGTATGGACCCCTTTAGAAAATGTTATGTTAAAAATACCATTTTCACGTATTAATTTGTTAAAAAAAACAAAATTACTCCAAAAAGAAGATTCATTAGGTTTATATTTGGTGACGGTAAAAGATGTTTTATTGAGGAATCAGATAGCACCGCTATCTCACATAAAATCCACTATTAAACAAATGATTTTACATCAAAGAAAATTACAATTAATTAGAGATTTAGAAAAAATAATACTCAAAGATGCTATTCAAAATAAAAGTTATAAAATTCATTAGTTCACTTCTATTAGCTGTATTTTTTATTCAAAATACAACCGCTCAAAAAGTAAAAATTGATGCCGTAGGCGTGGTAGTGGGTAAAAATATAGTATTAGACTCAGATATTGAGAAGTTTAAGTTAGAGTTAGAGAATAATAGTGAAGGAAAAATAAAAATTTCTGACTGCGAGATGTTAGAGCAGTTAATGTTACAAAAATTACTTGCACATCATGCAGTGGTGGATAGTATTGTAGTTTCTGATGCAGAGGTTAACAGCCAGGTAGAAAGAAATATTCAATTTTTTAGTCAAGAATATGGTAGTGTAGAAAAAGTTGTAGAGGCGTATGGTTTTAATGATATAGAAGATTTAAAAACCGAACTTTTTGGTATTGAAAAAGAAAATTCTTTGATCCAGAAAGAACAACGTCAAATCACAGAAAATATAGATGTTACGCCAGAAGAGATTAGAATATATTTTAACGGCTTAGAAGAAAAGGGAGAATTACCAGAGTTTCCAGCGGAAATTCAAATAGCGCAATTGGTATTAAATGCAGAGGCATCTCCAGAAGAGATTGAAAGAATCTTAAATAAACTCAACCAACTAAAAAAAGAGATTGAGGAAGGCTCTAGCATTAAAATGAAAGCCATTATTAATTCAAATGACCCAGGGGTCACAGAGAACGGTGGTAGATATTCTATAGATAAAAATAGCCAATTCATTAAAGAATTTAAAGAAACAGCCTTTTCTTTGGATGTTAATCAAGTGTCTGAGCCATTTAAGTCTCAATTCGGTTATCACATCATTCAACTTCACGAAATTAGAGGTGAAACAAGAATAGCATCACATATTTTACTTCAACCAGAAATTCCTCAAGAAAAACTTGACAAAACAAAAGAGAAACTCGAGAAGATAGTAGCAGACATAAAAAGTGGAGAGGTAACTTTTAATGAAGCTGTTAGAAAGTTTTCTCAAGATACAGATACTAGAAATAACGGAGGTTTAATTGTAAATCCTTATAGTGGTGAATCTACCTTTGATTTAACAAGGATGGATCCAGCATTGTATGCTAGAGTAAATAACTTACAGAAAAATGAAATGTCTGATATTTTTTATGATGAAGATAGATCTGGAAAGAAGATGTATAAAGTAATGATCATGAAAGATAGAACCAATACTCATGTAGCAGATATGGTAGATGATTATGTAAAAGTTCAAAATTTAGCATTGCAAAAGAAAAAGCAAGAAACTATTGCTAAATGGTCAAAAGAAAAAATAGGAGATACCTACATAAAAATAAGTAACGAATATCAAAAATGTACTTTTGATAAAAATTGGACAAAAGAAATCTCTAACTAATGTCTGACGTAGCTGCTATAGACTCTCTTGTTAAAAAGTTTGAAGATTTAAAAGCAGAGATAGGCAATGTAATAATTGGTCAAGAACAATCGGTTAATTACGTTTTACTAGCCATTTTTTGTGGTGGTCATTCCTTATTAATTGGTGTTCCTGGTCTAGCTAAAACTCTTTTGGTGCATACTGTCTCAGATGCATTGGGATTAAATTTTAAAAGAATTCAATTCACACCAGATTTAATGCCTTCTGATATACTTGGAAGCGAAATTCTAAATAAAGAAAGAGAATTCACTTTTTTAAAAGGGCCTATATTTTCTAATATTATTCTAGCAGACGAAATTAATAGAACCCCTCCTAAAACTCAAGCAGCTTTGTTAGAAGCTATGCAAGAGAAATCTGTTACAATATCTGGGCATCATTACAAACTAGACCTGCCCTTTTTAGTCTTGGCAACACAAAATCCAATAGAGCAAGAAGGAACTTATCCGTTACCAGAAGCACAGTTAGATCGTTTTATGTTTTCTATTAATTTAGAATACCCAAGTTTTAAAGAAGAAGTAGAAGTTGTTAAAAACACTACAACAGATATCATTTCAAAAGCATCGTCGTTACTTTCTGCTAAAGAGATTATAGAAATTCAACATTTAATTAGAAGAGTACCTGTAGCTACCAATGTTATTGAATATGCCGTATCATTAGTTACCAAAACTAGACCTAATAGTGTTCAAGCAACAGAGTTGGTAAATAGATATGTAGATTGGGGAGCTGGCCCTAGAGCTTCACAGAATTTAATATTAGGTGCCAAAGCCATGGCTGCAGTTAGAGGTAAATATTCTCCAGATATAGAGGATGTTCAAGCTGTTGCAATACCTATTTTATCTCATAGAATAGTGAAAAATTACAAAGCTGAAGCAGAAAATATTTCAGTAGCTGAAATTATTAAATCGTTGCTATAAGTTTTCAGAAGCTTCATAAAAGCTAAACACACTACCACCGTATTTTTTTGAATAACTAAAAAATTTATTTTCAGACAAATCCATGTGTTTAGAATGTTCTATGATTAACATTCCATGTTCATTTAACAATTGCCTTTCAAAAACTGACGCTATTATTTTTAAAAATTTGTCTTTATCCAAATTGTAAGGAGGATCTGCAAAAATGATATCTGTGGTTAAAACTGTTTTTTCTAAAAACTTAAAAACATCACTTTTAAAGGCGTTAATAGGAAAATTAAATTCTGTGGAAATTTTATTAATAAACTTAACACAATTATAATTTCCGTCAACAGCATGAATGTTACTAGTGCCCCTAGAAGCAAACTCGAAAGCAACATTACCAGTACCAGAAAATAAATCTACAACAGATATAGAATCAAAGTAATAATGATTGTTTAAAATATTAAAAAGAGATTCTTTCGCTAAATCTGTGGTTGGTCTCACAGGAAGATTCTTAGGAGCAGTTATCCTTCTCCCTTTGTATTTTCCAGAAATTATTCTCATCCTAACAAAATAAAGTTTGAATGTTTAGAGATTTCTTTTTGATTGTTAAAAACAGCATTTTTAGAGCTTAAAAAATCGATATTTCTAATGTAGGTATACATCAATCTAAAAAGGTCAGAATCTTCTTCTATATCCCCCAAAACAGACACTAAAGTTTCCTCAGTACTTAATTCTAGCTGTTCTAGCGTAAACAAGACATAGTACATGAAGTCTTCTTTGGTTTTATATTCAAAAATATTAAAAAATTGAAGGTTAGAATTTTTTATAATAACGATATCAAAAGTACTTTTAGATACATGAATGTAGCAACAAATATCATTGGAAGCAATTGAAAATAATTTTTCCAACAATACACTTGAATAATGTTTGTATTCAAACTCACCAAAATTTTGAAAAAGGAAATTATTAATATTTACATAGGGTATATAAACATTCTGACTATTCATAAAATCTAGCTCATCAAAAGTAATTAAATCTGTAGCAATGGTTTTAATAGAATATTTCAAATAGCTTTTTAAAGCATCTTCTTTAAAGTATTCATTGGGCACTAACGTATTTAGGTTGTTTTGATGAATAACTGTTACAGTCTCAAAATCATATTGTAATGATTTTTCTTTTTTAAAAATGTCTTGAAGATTTTCTAAGACTAATTCAGGAGAATTTTTAGTCTTTGAAAAAGTATAGGAAGAAAACTCTAACACTTCATTATGAGTGTTAGTAGTACAAAAAGAAAATCCATCCAAACTGAATTGGATGGATAATTTTCTTTTAGAAGTAACTTCTATATTGTTATTTATCGTTTTCTTCTTCACGATTTGCTTTATCATAAGATGGAGGCCAGTTACCACCTGAGGTTACCTCATTTAGAGATCCAACAGATACATACTCTCCTTTTATTTGATCACTTTCTATAGCTTCCATTTCTTGTTTAACAAGAGAAACATCCATTCCTTTTAATAAATCTTTCTTTTCTGTTCTAGCCTCAAAAACGGGTACTTGTAATCCTGCTATTTTTTCTACAAGACCAATAACCAGATCAAATTGTTTTCCTTCTACACCAGGAACATTAAACATGTTTTTATAATCTTTACCTTCAAAACTTTTAAGTATAGGCTCATATCCAATTGTATCTACAACTCTTTTCTCTACATCTACTATAACTGGTTGCCATCTACTTCCTTTATTCACTTTAATTACAGTATCTCTTACCTCTGTAATAGCAAACTTTGCACTATCTATGAATTGAATTAATCCATCTTTGTTGTCTGTATAGTTTCCGTTTACTTTGTAGTAGGCTAATTCTGCATCTCTAATAATTTTTAGATTTTGAATAACCTTCACATATTTAACTCGTTTGTCTTTGTTAAAATTAATGGGTTTCATGATTCCATCATAAATTTTAAAAACTAAAAAAGCCCCTAAAAGGAGTAGTACAATAGATACTATCCATTTATATTTTAAAGGTAAATATTTTACTATTAAATAAGCTAAACCAAATGTAGCAACAACAGCTAAAATTATAAGTATAATCATTTCGTGAGTGTATAAATTTTCATGAAAAGCAAATCTACAATTTTTTTTTAATGATAAAAACTTTTAAACACAAATCAATGTATCTTTAACGCTTTATAAATTTCATGTCACAAAACGCATCAGATTTTCATAAAGAACTTTTAAATAAGTTCTCATATCATCCTACAACAAAGCAGTCAAAATTATTTTCTTTGTTGGTAGATTTTCTATTTTCAAAAAACGAGAAATCTTTATTTTTATTGAAAGGGTATGCTGGAACAGGTAAAACAACTACTATTAGCACCTTAGTATCTAGTTTATGGAAAATTAATCAGAAATCAGTTTTATTAGCTCCTACAGGAAGAGCAGCAAAAGTAATCTCTGTTTATTCAAAGAAACAAGCCTTTACAATCCATAAAAAAATATATTTTCCCAAAAAAATGCCTAATGGTTCTGTAGATTTTGTATTGCAAAATAACAAACACACCAATACTATTTTTATTGTAGATGAAGCCTCTATGATACCAGACAGACCTCAAAATGGAAAATTATTTGAAAATGGGTCATTGCTAGATGATTTAATCTCATATGTATACTCTGGGCGTAATTGTAAATTGATTTTAATTGGAGATACAGCACAATTACCACCAGTTAAATTAAAATTGAGTCCAGCACTCGAAGATATAAGGTTAGAAGTTGATTACAATAAAATGGTACATCAAATAGAATTAGATGAAGTAACTAGGCAGCATCAAAACTCTGGAATTTTAGCAAATGCAACCCTGTTAAGAACACAAATAGAAAGTAACTCTATTTACTTTGAGTTTGATTTAAACTTTCCTGACATCATTAGGTTAGAGGATGGCTATGATATTGAAGATGCAATTACTGGAAGTTATGATAATGACGGGGTAGAAGATACAGCAATCATAGTTAGATCTAATAAAAGAGCCAATCAGTACAACCAACAAATTCGTTCTCAAATTAGAGGACAAGAAAATGAAATTTCACCTGGAGATTATGTTATGGTTGTTAAAAATAATTACTTCTGGTTAAAAGAATCATCAGAGGCAGGTTTTATTGCCAATGGTGATACCTGTGAGGTCTTACGAATTCATGCAATTAAAGAATTATATGGTTTTAAATTTGCAGAAGTAGACATTAGAATGATAGATTACCCAGATCAAAAACCTTTTGAGACAGTTTTACTTCTAGATACACTTACTAGTGAAACACCTTCTTTAACTTATGAAGAGTCTAATAAGTTGTACGAGGCAGTAAGAGAAGATTATGCTCATGAAAAATCAAAGTATAAACAACTTCTAGCAGTTAAAAAGAATGTATTTTTTAATGCATTACAGGTAAAGTTTTCTTATGCAATTACTTGTCACAAATCTCAAGGAGGGCAGTGGAAAACAATTTTCATAGAACAACCTTACTTACCTGAAGGTCTGTCTAAAGAATACTTTAGATGGTTGTACACAGCCATTACAAGAGCACAGGAAAAGTTATATTTGATAGGCTTTAAAGACGATTGTTTCGAGAAAGACTAACGAAATAAATAATTAAAAAATAGTTTTCCGTAATCATTTCCTTTATCAAATCTTAGATTGTTTAATTTATTGGTGTGAAAATGGTAAGCATAACCAAAATGAAATCTATTAGCGGTAAATTTATAACCAACCTCTAGATTAAAACGAATTTTCTTTGGTGTAAAAGTTACTGGACTTAACTTATTAAATAAACCACCTTGAATAGTGGCATCGTACACTACATATGTTAGGGAAGTCTCATAATATAAAAAAGATTCTGGCTCTCTTTTGAACGAGTTTAGTTTATGGTTTAGGTTGGTATTAAAAGCAATAGAGTTATTAATAGGTTGAAGTTTCTTAAAACCAATTCGTCCAATAAATCCCAGAGAGGCATCATTAAATATGGTACCTATTCTAAGCTTACTTAAAATATTACCATCTAAAATAGAAGATTTATTAATGCCTATAGATTTTAAATATTCACCTTCAAAATTTAAAGCCAATGTGTTTCTTATTTGATGTTTCCAACCATCCGGTTTTTTAAAATTATAAATTTCATGAATTGCTTCCTGCAACTCCTGCCCAAAGGCACTTTTACCTACAACACCAACTAAAAAACTATTTTTTAAGATACTATTATTTTTAAAAGTTTTAGAAACACCTAATTGGGCATATAAAAATCCTGCAAAAGGTCTATCATGTAAAATTTTATTTACAACACTAGACTTAAAAGGAGTGTAGATTTGATGTCCCAATGTAACTGTTATAATTTTTTTACGAGTTTCATTAAACTTGGTAGGGATGTACCTATAACTTAAAAACAATCCATTGCTATAATATCTGTCTTTTTCTATAGAAATGTATAAATCATTATCGGTTACCATACTAAATTCTTTCGTAAATTTTTCTTGAGAAAAACTTTCTACAGTTAAAAATAAGAGTAACAAGAGAAAAGGATATTTCATTATACCAAATATAATAGTTAATAAAGCCTGTATGATTAAAATTATATAAAAAAAAGTAATATTTTAGGGGTCAATTATTTTTTATAGATGGCCGAATCTAAACCAACATTAGAAGCAAAAGATTTTATTGAAGCCAAGACTTCAAAAGAACTTTTTTCTATTATGAATACAAAAGGAATTTCATCCCCAAAAGTATTGGATGTTCTTGCCTATGAAAAACAGTTAAGAGATCTCCAAATAGAATTGGTAAAGCTACAGCAATGGGTATTAAAAGAAAAAAAGCGTGTTGCTGTTATTTTTGAGGGAAGAGATGCTGCTGGAAAAGGAGGTGCTATTAGGCGTTTTATGGAGCATTTAAATCCCAGGTCTTCAAGGTTAGTAGCTCTAAACAAGCCCACTAATGTAGAAAAAGGGCAATGGTACTTTCAGAGATACATTAAAGAATTACCAAACCCAGGTGAAATTGTGTTTTTTGATCGTAGTTGGTATAACAGAGCAGTTGTAGAACCAGTAATGGGTTTTTGCTCAGATAAAGAATACAATGATTTTCTGGTTCAGGTTCCAGAATTTGAACACATGTTATATGAAGATGGTTTAATCATTATAAAATTTTGGCTTTCTATTTCTAAAGAAGAGCAATTAAAGCGTTTCAATGCAAGAAATAATAACCCATTAAAAAGATGGAAATTTAGTCCTGTAGACAAGAAAGGTCAAGAGTTGTGGGATACCTATACACATTATAAAGACGAAATGTATAGTAAAACACATACCACTTATTGTCCATGGATGATTATTAAAACCAATCATAAAAAAACAGCCAGATTAGAAGCCATGAGATATGTATTATCTAGGTTTGATTATGATGGGAAGAAAGATACTTCCACTTTATTAACCCCAGATCCCAACGTAGTGATGCGTTATTATAGGTCTAATTTTCAAATAGATTAATTATGGACAGAGAATTTTCACTTTCAGAATTAAAAAAATTGAATTCTAATAAAGGTTTGATTTCCCTCTTATCTAAAGATCAAATTAATATAGATAGAACTTTACGGTATTTAGAATACGAGCGTAATTTAAAAAAACTTCAAGTAGAGATAATTAAATTACAAACCTGGGCTATAAATAATAATGAAAGAGTTATTTTTTTATTTGAAGGAAGAGATGCAGCTGGAAAAGGTGGTGCTATCAGAAGAATAACGGAAAGAATAAACCCTAGGCATATTAAAATTGTTGCCTTACAGAAACCCACTGAAGACGAACAAACTCAATGGTATTTTCAAAGATATGTAGAGCAATTTCCCAAAGCAGGTGAAATGGTTTTTTTTAATAGAAGCTGGTATAATAGAGCTGTTTTAGAACCCGTTAACGGTTTTTGTTCAGATGAACAATATCAAACATTTATGGGGCAAGTAAATGATTTTGAAAGAATGATTTTAGAATCTGGAATTCATTTGGTAAAGATATACATGTCTATATCAAAAAAAGAGCAATTTAAAAGATTTGAAGAATTAAAGAGCAATCCGTTAAAGCAATGGAAAATGTCTCCAGTAGATGAACGAGCTCAAGAATTATGGGATGAGTACACAAAATATAAACAAGCCATGTTTGAGGTAACAGATACTCAAAAATCTCCCTGGAAAGTGATAAAGGCAAACAGAAAAACAGAGGCTAGGGTAAATACGATTAACCACATTTTAAAAAGTATACCCTATAATGAAGACATTGAAATCTAATTATAATAAGGTTTTAACCTCATTAAAAAGATAAAACATTTCTGCAGCAATAATCTCGCTAGTTTTCAGGTAAGTTTCATCTTGTAAATCAGTATCATCAGCATGTTTAGGATCTATGTAAGGTACATGAAATCTATCTATAGCTTCAGGAATAAATGGGCAATTTTCATCGGCGCTGTTACAAGTAGTTAATACAAAATAAGGTGTTTTGTTTTCATAATCATCATATATTTTAGAAAAACCTAACAATGAAGGTTTATTTTTATCAAAAGAGATATTATATTTTGGATTTGTATGAGAAAACTCTACAACATCAAATTTAAATCCTACTTCTGTAAGCGTTTTAACTGTATTTCTATGAAAGGCAGTTACCTCTGTACCACCAGAGAAAGCATTTATTGGAAGATTAAAATAGTCTGCAGCAAAAAAACTCCAAACTTGCCCTAGTTGGCTTCGTCTAGAATTGTGGGTGCAAATAAAATTAATATTTACATTGCCATTATTGTAATTGGCAGCAATTTTGTTAGCTATTTTTACTAAAAGGTCTTTTCTAGTGGTATCTATAACAATATTTTGTTGAGACATTTCAAAGAAATCTTTTACCATTTTAGGGTTTGTGTTTTTCATCTTCTTACTTTTGCCCCAAAGATACTATAACAACAAATACATAAAGATTAAGTTAAGGTTAATTATGCAATTTCTCATAGGTAAAAAAGTAGCTGTATTGGATGATATTTTAAAAGGTGTTATTGTAAGCATAGATAATCAAACAATAAGTATCAAAGATAGTGATGGTATGGTGTATCAATACCAACAAAAAGAATTGGTACTTATAGAAGAAGATCAGTATCAATTATCTAAATTTTCAGACATCAACAACTCTCTTTTAAACGAAAAACTAGAAGAAAAAATCCCTACACTATCTAATTTTAAAAAAGAGAAAAATGAAGTGATACTTGAAGTAGATTTACACATCATTCAATTGATAAAAAGTACCAAAGGGATGGATAATTTTGAGATGTTAACGCTACAATTAAACACAGCAAAAAGAAAAATTGAGTATGCCATTTCTAAAAGAATTTCAAAAATTATTTTTATTCATGGAGTAGGAGAGGGTGTTTTAAAAAGTGAGCTTCATTATTTATTTGGTAGGTACCCAGTTAGGTTTTATGACGCTTCTTATAAGAAGTATGGTCTAGGAGCAACAGAAGTGTATGTATATCAAAATCCAAAGTCATAAATAATAAATACTTTTGTAGTATGAAAAAAATTTATTTAGATAACGCTGCAACAACACCAATAGCTAAAGAAGTTATTGATGTGATGCAGGAATCTATGTTAGAAAATTTTGGAAATCCATCTTCTACACATCAATTTGGCAGAAAGGCAAAAAACTTGGTTGAGACAGCTAGAAAAAACATTGCCAACTTATTAAACGCATCTGCAGCAGAAATTATTTTTACTGCAGGAGGCACAGAAGCAGATAATCTAATCTTACACAATGCAGTTACTAATTTAGGAGTAAAACGTATAATAACTTCTAAGATAGAACATCATGCCGTATTACATACAGTAGCTTTTTTAAAAGATACATGTAACATAGAGGTAGATTTTGTTGATGTGCTCCCTACGGGAGATATTTCTTTAGAGCATTTAGAAGATTTACTTAAAAAAACCAATAAAAAAACCTTGGTAAGTTTGATGTATATCAATAATGAAATTGGAAATATTTTACCATTAAAACAAGTCTGTGATTTATGCAATACATACAATGCTTTATTTCATTCAGATACAGTTCAAGCAGTTGGCCATTATACAATTAATTTACAAGAAACTCCTATAGATTTTATGGTAGCAAGTGCGCATAAATTTCATGGTCCAAAAGGAGTTGGATTTGCATATTTTAAGAAAGGTTTTGGAATTCAACCTATGTTTCATGGCGGAGATCAAGAAAAAGGTGCTAGATCTAGCACAGAAAATGTTCATGGAATTTTAGGAATGGAAAAAGCATTTGTTTTGGCTTCTAATACTTTAGAAAAAGACAAATTAACTATGAATTCTTTGAAGCAGTATTTTATAGACCAATTACTAGCTATTAATTCTTCTATTTCCTTCAATGGACAATCTGCCTCTAATGAAAATAGTAGTTGTACAATTTTAAATGTATCTCTGCCTGTTAAAAATGAGTTACTTTTATTTAACTTAGATCTTTATGGGATTGCTGTTTCTGGAGGTAGTGCATGCCAAAGTGGAAGTACTACAGGTTCCCATGTATTATCAGAAATTACTAATTATGAAAATGAAGGGTATACTTCTGTTAGGTTTTCTTTTAGTAGATATACCACAATAGAAGATATAAACTATGCCATTGAACAATTAAAAAAGCTACTCTAGTGTAGCTTTTTTAATTGTTGAAATTTGGTGATTTACAACTCTTAATCTACACGAATTTTCTTAATTAATTACGTCCAGTTTTGTCATACTGACGAATCATAAAGAATGCCCAAATTAGAACAAAGGCAACAACAAATACTGAAAAATATAAAACAATGTTATCTGCGCTCATGTCCTATTAGTTTTAAGTAAATTAATAATCCTAATAAAGTTGGAGCCCAAAGACCTATGAAAATGCCGTGTAGTTTATCTCCTGACAGGAATAAGTATTCAGCAACTAGAATAATGATAAAACATAGCAGTAACATTATCATGCTAGACCATCCTATTTTTTTGATTAAATTCATTGAATACTATTTTTGATAAAAATAGAAAAAAAATATGGTTGGCAAAATTTTTTATTAATTATGTCTAAAAACTTTGATTAAAATTTAAACAAAGGAGTTTTTTTCATATTTGTTGTGAATAGATAAAATAGCCAATCCAAATAATACAGCTACAAGAATTAGTATTGTATTTGTTAAACCACTTACACCAAAAGACATTCTAATAAGGATAGTGGAAATAATAAAACCAGAATTTCTAATGATCTTATGAAACTGATCCGTGTAAAAGAATGATATTAAAAGTAAAACAACATCTACAAGTATTAATACCGTGAAAAATTGATCGAAAAAGAGATTGTTAATGCTTTCTAAGGATGGGAATTCATTGGTGGTAATAGACATTCCATTAGACCACTTTAGAAGAGTATCTAATGCCATAAATAAAAATAAAGGCACAAGAATAACTGCAATTAATCTTTTCTTTTTAACAAATTTTTCAATATCTGGATTTAAATTTATTTGTTGTTTTACTTTCTTTTTTCCTTGTTTTTGAAATAAATATATAAATAAGAAAAGAAGTAAAGAAGCAATTAAATCATAAGTAAACTGAAGGTCTCCTTTAATTTCGAACCAATTTGATGAAAGTTCTAAAGAGGATAGGTCTTTAAATAATTTTCTTATTATAATTAGAGTGATAATTTCATATTGTTTAGTAATATACGTTGTAAACGATTTAGGTAAATAGTATATAAGTAGATATACCTCATAAATCAGAATAAAAGAAAACGGAGTATAAATTGCAGATATTGGATTATTTAATAACTCTGTATTTGAGTTAAATTCTATTACATCAAACTTTAACAGATAAATGATCAATAAATGAATAAAAAAACTAAATAATGCAATATTTAAAATAATTTTTTCGGTTGTAGTTCTAGTTTTATCTGAAAGGAGCTTCTGAAATAAAAAAGGTACAATATTTTTGTAGTTGCTCATTAATAGGCTGTTTTTTAGCAAATTATATTTGTTATCTTAAATACTAAATTTAGTAAAACAAAGTTAATTATGACAATTTATGTGGTTTTTTTTAACAAATTAATTTTAATGTTACATTATAATTTTGCTAATTTGTATTACTTTTAATAAAGTTCCCTCAGTAAAATTTAGTTGCTAAACTAAATACCCTCCAAAAGAGAATTAAACCTTATTTACCTAGTTTATTTGAACAGTAATCCAATAAGTCTATTAAACACCACCTATTGGAGTTCGTTTGAATTTAATTATTTAAAGGTTTGGTGTCATGCAATTTCTACTAATGCTCAATATTATAGTAGTAAGTATGGTTCAACTTTTGAAATTAGAGCTGTAAGATCTTTTTAGATTTTTTATGGTATTTTTACCGTAGAATTAAATCATTTTATGCCTAAGCCTTACGCAAAACAAACCATAAAAAACAATATTTCATTTATTGAATTTTATCATCCATCGCACAATTCGTTACCTGGAGATATCTTGCAAAAACTAGTAAATCTCATAAAGAATGCTGGAGATAATAAAGATATTAAAGTAATTGTATTACAAAGTGGAGGAGATAGAACCTTTTGCGCAGGTGCTAGTTTTAAAGAATTAGTAAATATTTCTGATGAAGACTCTGGGAAAACATTTTTCTCAGGATTTGCAAATGTGATCAATGCAATGCGAATTTGTCCAAAATTAATAATAGGAAGAATTCAAGGCAAAACAGTTGGGGGTGGTGTAGGTATTATAGCTGCTTGCGATTATTGTCTAGCAACAAAATATGCAGAAATTAAATTGAGTGAGCTTAATATTGGTATTGGTCCTTTTGTTATAGGGCCAGTAATTGAGCGCAAAATTGGATTAAGTTCTCTATCGCAAATCTCTTTAAATCCCTCTAAATTTTTTACTACTTCATGGGCAAAAGACAATGGATTATATGCTGAAGTATTTGAGAATATTTCACAATTAGATTTAGCAGTTCAAGCCTTTGCAGAAGAACTATGTAGCTTCAACCAAGAAGCTGTGAATGAAATAAAAAAATTATTTTGGAGAGGTACAGACCATTGGGATATATTACTAGAAGGACAAGCTATAATTAGTGGAAGATTGGTGTTGTCTAGTTTCACAAAAGAAAAGTTGAATAAATTTAAATGATACTTTATCCCTTTTTTGTACTCAATGATTTTATAGATAACTACATACTACTTTGTTAGTATTTTAAAATGAACATACTTTCTTATTATTGATTAGAAGTCCTTTCATCTTCATTTTATTTATTGAAAATATATTATATTTAATTATTTCATTGATTTTATGGATAATAATGAGATATTTTCAACCTTTTTAACAATTTGATGTTAATATTTTTTTAAAAAAACTTAATTTTTATGAATATGGTAATATTGCTTTCTAAAAAAGTGATATTCATATTTTCACTTCTTTCGTATTTATAGAAATTACATTTTTCTGATTTTTACCCCCTTTTTTTTAACAACCCACTTGCTTACGAAAACATTTTCGTAAGCCTCAATCCCTTTGTTTATTTGGTTTTACGAGTTTTTTATCTAAAATTCGCACTGT
>JADFAM010000024.1 GCA_015665265.1 Flavobacterium sp. | reverse complement strand
ACATACTCGGTTATTAATTTATCAAATACTTTTTTGGAAAAATCAGATGCTACATCATGAAAAATATTTTTTATCTCTTCTCTTTTTTGATTATGGTCGTCCTTTTGATTTTTTAATACATCATTTATAAAAGAAATTAGTTCTTTGGTATTGGTTACTATTTCACCTGGCATAAAGTTTTTTGGTTCTTCAAAAACAAATCCTCGAGAATTTAAATATTCAGAAAAATCTGAAATAACAAAACCTATCGGTTTGTTTAGCAATAAAAAATCTATATATATTGAAGAAAAATCTGTTAATAATAAATCAATTGAACTTAATACTGAAT
This sequence comes from Flavobacterium sp., assembly GCA_015665265.1. Classification (GTDB taxonomy): domain Bacteria; phylum Bacteroidota; class Bacteroidia; order Flavobacteriales; family Flavobacteriaceae; genus Polaribacter. The sequence goes on along the minus strand of JADFAM010000024.1, from coordinate 20,652 downwards.
ACAATGAAATGCCTTTTTTCTCAAAAAAAGAATTATCTACAAAATAAATATTTGTAAACTTTTTAAAATCGGCAGCATTCATGAAATCCATAGGATGTATTTTAACACAACACCGCGTATTGAGTTTCTTAAGGTGATTATTTAACAACGTTAGATTGCTGTGACTTAAAAACCTATTCATCAAATCTACTTTTCCATCCTTTCTAATATTACCTTTAATAGATTTTCTGTAGGTTGGCATCCATAAAATCATCTTATCTTTATTATCATCAGAAATCCCAAGTAAATTCTTTAATGTAAAATTATAAGTGAAAAGAAAATCATTTCTTGGCTGTCCAGTTATTAAGACATTTTCAGCTTCTATTTTAAAAGCTTTTCTCATAATTTCTTGAAAAACAAAAGAAGTTGATATCAAATAATTCGATTTAGGAATAATTTTATTAGTATCTAAGTAGCCTATATTTTTAAGAGGCATACCGTGCCATAAGTTTATATTTTTTTGCTTTTTTAATAACGGGAAGCTATTGTAAATGCCATGTGTGTGAATTACATACTTAGATCTTAAAAAGAAATATACTCCCAAAAGAGAATTTTTTTTTAGAATTTTAAAATTTAAAGAATCTGAATAATTTGAAATTATTTTTAAATAGATGCTTTTTTTGTCTTTATGATCTACAAGCCAAACATTTTCGTACTCTGGATGAGTATTTAAAATATAAATAAAGAAAGAAAAGCTGTTATCTGAAACGTCAGGAAAGCTATGATAAATGATAGTCCTATTTCTAGGTGTTATAAAAACATGTATCCATTTTAAAATAAAATTAATCATCATTCTCTAATTAATTTTTATTGATAATAGATTTTAGTTTTGTTGTTGAAATTCCAATAGTTCTAGGTAAGTATAAAACTTTACAATACTCCTCAAGGAAATCAAATTCTCCTTCCCAATCATCGCCCATAATAAACATATCTATTTCATTATCTATTATGTCTTCCTTTTTTTGATCCCAACTAGATTCCGGAATAACCAAATCTACATATCCTATGGTTTCTAGAAATTCTTTTCTCTTTTCGTACGAAATCTCACACTTTTTCCCTTTTGTATTGTTAAAATCATCAGTAGACAACCCAACAACTAATCTATCTCCAAGCTCTCTAGCCCTTCTTAAAATTTCAATATGCCCATAGTGTAATAAATCAAAGGTTCCATAGGTGAGTATGGTTGTCATTTTCTTATCTATCAGAGCATCAAAATGTATGTCAAAATTAGATTCTTTATTAGTGAAAAAAGATTCCATTTTAGAAAATAAGGGGAGTCTTTCTTTAACAGATGGTCTTAATAGTTCATTAATAAACTCTATTGTTTTTACTCCCTCTAAAACAACACCTTTATTCTTCCCAGAATTGTAAAACCCTTTCCCAATTAGCAAGCCTAGCGTTCTATTTCTACTAAGATCATTAAGGGCAGTTAAGCCCAAATCTCCAAAACCACAGGCTAGAAATAAGGTGTCTTCTCTTCCTCCTAATGTATTGAGTAGAATTTTAATTTCGGAAAAAGATTTTGTCAAAATCATAAAACGTGTATTGGGCGAATTATGTTTTGCATCTACAATCCCAATAATTATTGCATAAATGTTCTTTAAAACACTTAATAATTCTACACCCTTAATATCTGTGGTATAATCAATATGAATATTCGTATTTTTTATAACAGAATATATTATGTGATACTGAAATTTAGAATTTAATCCTAATGTGAAAATAGAATGTGAGTTATTTATTAATTCAGATGAAAATGTAGGTCCTTTCATCGTTATGATACTATTGTTAGCTAAAACAGTTGTAAGAAAGTCTACAATTGTTTCTCCATCTTTATAAACTCCTATAGATAAATTTATTATTAAAGCTTCTTTTTTTATGAAAGGTGCACAGTTTTTTATAACTTTTTTTATTTTTTTTGAGGGAATTGAAATAAAAATAAGATCCGCATTTGACAAATCACTTACTTTAGATGTTGCAGATAAAGAAGAGTTTAGTGTTTTGTTTGGAAAATATTTTTTATTTGTGTGACTTTCATTAATCTCTTTTTCTTGAATTTCACTTCTAACGAACAGCACAGCTTTATTGTTCTTATTACTCGCTAATTGATTTCCAATTGCAGTCCCAAATGATCCTCCACCTAGAATATATACGTTTTTCATTGATGTAAATACTATTTTATTTTAATAATTACAGGCATAACAATTATTATTACTCCTAAAAGAAAATCTATTTATCTATTTATTGCTATTACTTAGTTTTATTTGAAATAATAATATAATTTCTGTTGAGAAAATTCTTAAAATATAAATCCATCAATTTATAATTTTACGTAGTAAAAATAATTTATGGCTTCTTTTTATAAGAACTTAAATAGTTATTTAAATCTATAAAGAGAATAACAAATAACGTTATAAAAAATGATAGCCCTGCAAGTATAAATATATAATTTTTTGTAATATCATTTATCTCATAACCAATGGTTTGAAAATTTGAAATAACATTAATAACTTCAGATTTTTCACCAATAGCTACAGCAATTAAACCTAGTTCTTCATTAATTTTTCTGTCTGTTGAAAATAGTTCAATCTCTTTTGTTGATGTTTTAGTTCCACCAAGATCTATACTAGTTCCTGTGAACTCCTTTTTAGATTCTTCTAGCATGACTCTCATATAAACTTGACGAAGAGAATCAACTTTAATTAAATTTTCTCTCAATAAAGAATCTTTTCTGGTAAGGTTCTCGTTGGTTAATTTTTTTATTCTATCAAAATAATTATTATTAATTACAGAAGCAATAATAACTTCTTCTAAACCATTAAATACGTCATTGTATTTTGCCTCTACTACAATATCATGAAGTTTATAATCGTAGTCTGTAAAACTCGTTTTAAACTCCTCAAAATCATAACTTTTAACTGTCAACGTATCTACAGTCAATATAAATTTATTGTATGCGTTGATAATATCATTATTATTGACAACTGGTGTTATTTCAAATTTTGTAAAACCTGCGGCAGTAGTTGAATCTAAATTAAAAATTGATGCTAATAAGAGAACCTTCTCTTGATCTACTAAGTCATTAAAAAAATTGATGTTTTTGTACAATTGGAGTGAACTCCCAAAGTTAGGTTTAACTATTAGATTTGACCCATATTTATCTTGTGAGCCACTCTCTAAAAATGTTCCAATCACTCCTCCAATAACAGCTGCAATTATAATTTTTTTAAAGTGTATTTTAAAAAATAATAATACAGAAATTAAAAAATGAAATATCCCCTTAAAAATACTTCCAATAAAATTAAAAAAGTTTTTAAATCCTTTTCCTATAATTACAAATAGAGAACCTAAGTCTACCTCTTCTTCGTTGTTATTTTTAGCTGTTGACATACTATTAATATATTGATTTTTTAACTATTAAAAATTTGTTCTAATATTTTGTTGGTAATGGCATAAGTGGGGGTTACTCCAGACATCCCCAACCCACCTGAGGCTAAAGTAGCTCCAGTTTCTAACGGATTATCCGAGGCATAATAAGCATATCTTACTTTAACATCCTCAGAAATATTACCTCTAATTTTAGAGGCGGCCTGTATAGCCTTTTGATAATGTGCCCCTTCCATTTCTAATCCAATAACATTCCATGTAGAATCATGAAAGAACTTTAATAAATCTTTATTTTGCAAAGATGTACCTAAAACAGTTACCATGGCTCCATCAAAAGAACGTACTCCAAAACCTTCAAGGTCTTCCTTGGTCAATTGATTTGTAAATGGATAATTATCAGCTGTACCTTCAAAAATATGTGCAGAGGGAATCATAATATCTCCTTTACCACCCTCTAAAATTCCGGCTTTACCCATAATAGATATAGAGGCTACATTTAAGTGAGTGGTGTTTTTCTTTTCTTTATATGGCTTCAATAATTCATCCATAGTTTCGTATGCTTGCTCCCCAAAAGCATAATCCATCACTATAATAACTGGAGCTTTCTCCTCTGAAACAACTTTTTTAAACTGTGTATCTGCAATGTCTATTTTTTTGGTGTCTATCACCTGAACATTAATATTTGTCCCAGAAGTATCCTTTATGTATGTTAATCCCTTTTTTGAGGCATACTCTTTTACTTTCTTCTGCAATGGTTTACTATCATTATTACTTAAAAGCTCATACAACTCAAACCCTTTTTTACCTTTTACCTCTTCTGTTAACGAACTTGTAGCGTAAATAGTATTTAAAACACTATGCATATTTGCACTAATGATGTGTATTGGCCTTTTTAAAAGGTCATTATCTTTCAATACTTTTTTAATAGTATTTGCCCAAATGTCACCATAAATATGGTGTCCTATTTCTTCTCTTAAAACAGAACTAAAATTAATTGTTCTCTTTTGTTGATGGCAAGTCTCACTTATTGCTAATTTACCCAACCAATATATGATCTGAAAAAAACGATCTACATTTTCTGATGAAGTAAATGCATTATAGGCATCTGCTACCTCGTCATAGGTTCTTCCTAAAATATTTGCTAGATGTACTTTTGTAACCTCTCTTTCTTCCTCAGAAATATTTTTATTGTGAAGAACAACTTCTTCTAGGTTTCTCCATTCTCTAGTAATACTACCCTCTAAATTAATAAGAATACGTTCTTTAATTTTATGGGACTCTATAAATAAAAAAGTGAGATGTGTAAGAATATCATAAATCTCAGATCTTCCTCTAGTAATCTCAATGTTCATTTGATCTTTATCTATTCTGTAACAATTTCTTCTTCTCTTTGGAGGTATAATAACCTTAAAATGTGTTTTATTATAACCTTCATCTGCAGTTAAATTGATAAATTGACATTCTTCAATTCCTTCCGGCAAACGTTCTATCACATAAATTAATCCATTTAATTCTACTCTATCTTCTGCAATAGAGCCATAAATTTCTGGTCTTAATAACAATAAAGATTTTCGCAAGGTCTCACCAGATACGCCCATTGGTTTGTAAAAACCTCTACTAAATAAATGTCTCATAGAAATATATAACCTTTCTATCGCATTTGTTGATTCTTGTGCTCTTGTTCTTTCTTGATGTTTAGTTTTCAATATTGGGTTTTTAGACTTCAAAGATAAGAAATTAGACCTCCTTCAAGATCTTCGCGTATTTGTTTTTGTTTTTTAAAATTTTTACTGCCTCAAGAATCACATTATCTTTTGTTAATTTATTCTGAAATAATCCTTTTTTATAATAGTATTTAATAAGAATTTCATTCTTTATAATTTGAGATAAATAGGCTTGATCATTTGTGATTTGAGATATTTTTTCTTTTAACAAGACCTCTCTTATCTCTTTGTTTTTTTGGTCTAAAAGCTTAGTGTCTTTTATTGAACTAAAAGCCTTTAAGAATAAATTTTCTTGAGTAGTTTTAAAAATTGTATCTGTTGTTTGAAGATAGTTTAAAAAGTTTTTAAAATCGGTAGTAGAAAAAGAATAGTCGGCTGCTAAACTGATTGTTGGATTATTGTAATAAAAATCAGTTGAAAAATTAAAAATTGCTTTAGATTTAATTAGGGCTAAAGTGGCATCTGTTTTCTCCGGAAAATTAATTAATATGTCAGGAGAAATTCCGCCTCCGTCATAAACTATTCTTCCGTTTTTTGTTCGAAAAGAGTTTACTATACCATCAGAAAACTTTGAGACATTACCATTACTATCTCTATTCGAATAATCTAGCTCTTGGATACATCTTCCACTTGGAGTGTAATATTTAGAAATGGTGAGTTTAAGTTGTGTGCCGTATGTTAATTTTCTATACTGTTGAACCAATCCCTTCCCAAAGGAACGTTTCCCTAAAATTACAGCTCTGTCATAATCTTGTAAAGCTCCTGCAACTATCTCAGAGGCAGATGCTGATCGTTCATTAATTAAGACTGTTAATGGAATTTCTGTATCTAAAGGAGTTTTTGAAGCTTTGTAACTATTACTAAGTTTTTTAACTTTTGCTTTGGTTGTTGTTATGTTACTTCCTTTAGGTAAAAAAAAGTTTGAAATATTAATTGCCTCACCTAAAGAACCCCCTGGATTATCTCTTAAATCAAAAATCAGATTTTTCACCCCTTTCTCCTTTAATTTTAAGAATGCCTTCTTAACTTCAGAAGAAGCCTTTTGATTAAATCTTGTTAATACAATATAACCAGTTTCTTGATCAATTAAATCGTAAAAAGGAACAGGGTTAATCTCAATTTTTTCTGATACTAATGTAACATATATAATTTCTCCTTGTCTTAAAACAGTTAGATTAATTGGCGTATTAGGTGCCACCTTTAATATTTCTGAAAGTTCATCTCTGTCCATATTTTTTAGAGATTGATTTTCAAATTTTACAATGACATCTCCTGCTTTTAACCCTTTTTTGTCTGCCTCATAGCCTTCGTAAATTTCATTTAATACAATTCCTCTTTGGTCATAAAAAACTGAAATTCCAAAGCCAGAATACATCCCCTCTCTCTTAATTCTTTCTTCTTGCACTTCTTGTTCATCAAAATAGTTTGTGTAGGGATCTAACTCTTCTAATGTGTTTTTAATAGCTTTACTTGTTAATTCAGCAGGGTTAATTTCATCTATATAATAAATAGACAATTCTTTAAACAGTGTTGTGTAAATTTCTATTTGCTTTGCAACTTCAAAAAAATTTGTTTTAGCGGAAAAAGAAAGAAAAACAATTGCGATAAAAACAATTAATACTTGATTTTTAAATTTATTATTTCGCATTTTTTAATATGTTTCAGTTTCTTTGAACAGTGTCAAAAGTTCTATAATATTCTCTTTTACCTCAGAAAAAATTGGTTCTTTCTTACCCAAGTAGGTAATCATAATGACAAGGGGTAAGTTATAGTCTTGAAGTATTTTTCTTTGCTCTAACCTGTACGCCTCTTTTATTAATCTTTTTATTCTATTTCTGTCAACTGCTTTTTTAAAATTTCTTTTTGGAACAGAAAAAGAGGCCTGAGTTTTTATCTTAAATGAGTTTTTATCTTGAATGAGGTATATTAATCTAAAGGGATACTTTTTAATAGATTTTCCCTCCTCAAAAAGTTTTCCAATGAGTTTTTTACTTTTTAATCTTTCTTTTTTTCCTAATGTGTTCTTTTTATTCATTTATACAAACTTACAGAAAAGGGTTTTTTAAAAGGACCATCTTTACAACTAATTCTATATAGGTTAAATTAATGGATAATTCTGTCTATTGGGCGTGTTAAACATGTTGGACCTCCACCTCCTTTTACACTTATCTCATTTCCTTCGTATATATGTACAGAGGCACCAGCATCTTCTAATAATTTTCTTGTGATTGGATTTCCAGCCACCATCAAGCAATCACGAGGAGCTACTGCTAAAACATTACAACCCATGGAATCGAATTCTTGCTCTGGTACTTCTACTAATTGAAAGCCTCTTTCCAACAACTCATTTCTAAACTTTATTGGCATTAATGGAGAATAAACCACTGCTAAATTTTTATCTACTGGACTTAGTATGGACATCAAATGAAAAACATCGCTTTCACCTTTGTAATGAGGTAACTCAACAACTATAATCTCTATCCCTTTGGGTTGCAATAACTCTTTTAATTGACTAATTCCTTCTTCATTTGTTCTGTAAGTATGACCTACTGCCAATGTATTTTGATCTAACCAAGCAACATCACCTCCTTCCAGAGTTCCAGGAAACTTAATTTCTCCAAGAATGTTAACATTATTCATTTTATAAGCTTCCAGTTGAGCGTATGGCTCATGTATTCTACCTTGCTTTCCCATATTACAAATAATAATTCCAAAATCTGTTGCTATTGAAGCATCTCTACAATAAATGGAATCTATTTTAGTTTTTTTATTGATTGGAAAAAAGCATGTGCTTATATTTTTTTCTCTGAAAAATGACTGGAATGCAGCATACTCATCTAGTGATTTTTTAAAATTAGGCTTAGAAAGGTATTGAAATGTTTCCCAATGTTCTAATAATTCTTCTTCTGAGAGAAATGAATTTTTTGCAGATTTTAAATAAACAGAGGCTAACTTTAAGTATTCTGAATGTCTAGTAACTTTCATTTTCTTTTCATTTTATTCCATTGCATTAAAACATAAAATGGAATTCCTAGCAATAATAGTAATAATCCATAGAAAACAACCTCAGCACTTGAACCATAAATAGCCCATAGAGAATAAAGAAATCCAAAAAGACCGAGTAAAACTGTTTTAACAATGCTATTTGTGTAAATTTTATTTTGAATAATTACTATTGCATATGAAGCAGACACAAATAAATAGGGAACTAGACAAGCCAACACAGTTAAGTTTATAATAAAAGTAAATTGAGTTACCAGATTTTCTGAAAAATTCATCAACATAACAACAGAACTCAATATACTTCCAACAACAAGACCTAGTACAGGAACTCCTTTTTTATTTTTCCTTTTAAAAATTCTAGGAAACATCTCATCTTTTGCAGCGGCCATTGGTATTTGAGCTAAAATTAAAATCCATCCGTTTAAAGCACCCATTCCAGAAATAATTGCACCTATTGCAATAAAGTATCCGGTATATTTCCCCCCAATTATTTCTCCTGCTTCAGCAAAGGGTGCAGGAGAATTTTGTAACGTTTCGGTTGGTAAGATCCCAAATAAAACTATGGTGCTAAATATATATATACATGTTGAAAGAATGGTTCCATACATGGTTGCTTTTGGTACAGTTTTCTCTGGGGTATGAATATTTTCTACAGGGATACTGGCTGATTCTAATCCTAGAAAGGCATACAAAGTTAAAGCCGCTACTAAAGAAAATGATGTAAAATTACTTTCACCTGTCATATTAAATTTCGGAAAATTATCAAGACTGAAAAAAAAGACACCAAAAATGATAACAAAAACTAATGGAAGTAATTTTAAAACCGTTGTTATTACTTGAATTTTACCGGTCGCTCTAATACCTTTTGAATTAATCCAAGTAAAAAACCAAATCATAGATAAACCTATTGAAACTGCCAGCACAGAATTAGTTTGTAAGATTGGGAAGAAGAAACTTAGACCCCCAATAATTGCAATTGCAATTGCAGCATTACTTATCCAGGTAGATATCCAATAACCCCATGCCACTAAAAACCCAATAAAATCTCCAAAACCTTGTTTTGAATAAATGTAAGGCCCACCACTTTTATTGACAATAATTTTACTGAAATTACTAAAAATCTTTGCTAATATTAAAGCTCCAGAGGCTGTAAAGACCCACCCTAGTAAACTAATACTACCATATTTAGACAATGAAGCAGGTAATATAAATATTCCTGCACCTATCATATTCCCAACAACCAATGCTGTTGAAGTAATCAAACCTATTTTTTTGTTACTAGAACTCATATTATTTATGTAATTTTAGATTCAATTTTTCTAAATATACAACTATAATTCTACACCTAAAATGGTCTTTAATATAAACCCAGATATTACAAAAGCAGAGACACTTCCTGCTACTTTTTACAAAGATCCTTTTGTTTTTGAAACAGTAAAAGAAAAGGTTTTTTTGAATACATGGCAGTGGATTGGAGATGAAAATTTAGTTAAAGAAACACAATCTGTTCATCCATTTATATTATTAGATGACTTTTTAACAGAACCCATGCTGTTAACTAAAGATAAAGAAAATACGATAAGTTGTCTAACCAATGTTTGTACACACAGAGGAAACATTGTGGCACTAGAATCGGGAACAGCAAAAAAACTCACATGCTCCTATCATGGAAGAAGGTTTAACTTAAAGGGTAAATTTGAATATATGCCCGAATTCAAGGATGCCAAAGACTTTCCAAAGCCCTGTGATAATCTCCATGTATTTCCTACCAAAAAATGGGGCCAATTTTTATTTGCAGGTCTAAATCCTAGTTTTGATTTTCAAAAAGTTATAGATGTCATGAATGAAAGAATAGGATTTTTGCCTATTAATGAATTTAAACATGATAAATCATTAAATAAAAACTTTTTGATTGAAGCTAATTGGGCACTTTACTGTGACAATTACTTAGAGGGTTTTCATGTTCCATTTGTTCATGAAAGCCTCAATGATGTGTTAGATTATGGAAGTTATGAAACAGTTATTTATGATCATTGTAATTTACAAATTGGATATTCTGAAAAAGGCGAGGAAATTTTTAATTTTCCAAAAAATCACATAGACTATGGTAAAAAAGTTGCAGCCTACTATTTTTGGATATTCCCAAACATGATGTTTAACTTTTATCCCTGGGGATTATCCATAAATATTGTAAAACCAAAAAGTATTCATAAGACAAAAGTTTCTTTTGTAAGCTATGTTTATGATGAGTCAAAACTGAATAAAGGAGCTGGAAGTAATCTTGAGAAGGTAGAAGAAGAAGATGAAGTTGTTGTTGAAAATGTACAAAAAGGGGTTCGTTCATCATTTTATAAAGCTGGTCGATTTTCACCTACAAAAGAAAAAGGAGTTCATCATTTTCATCTACTACTTTCAGAATTTCTAAAGAGGTAAAAATATCCACTAAATCTACTCTAAATTAACATCAATTCTTTAAATTTGGTGTCTGTAAACAAATAATTGAATATGAAACCAGATTTATTTCAAGCCCCTGACTATTATCAACTTGATGATTTATTAACAGATGAACATAAATTAGTAAGAGAAGCTGCTAGAGAATGGGTTAAAAGAGATGTTTCTCCAATCATTGAATCTTGTGCTCAAAAGGCGGAATTTCCAACTCAAATCATAAAAGGACTTGCAGACATTGGTGCTTTTGGACCTTATATTCCAGAAGAATATGGAGGTGCTGGTTTAGATCAAATTTCATATGGATTAATCATGCAGGAAATTGAGCGAGGAGACTCAGGTGTTAGATCTACAGCATCCGTTCAGTCTTCTCTAGTGATGTATCCTATATGGAAATATGGAAATGAAGCTCAGCGTCAAAAATATTTACCAAAATTAGCATCTGGTGAATGGATGGGATGTTTTGGATTAACAGAACCCGATCATGGATCTAACCCAGGAGGAATGACTACCAATTTTAAAGACATGGGAGATCATTATCTTTTAAACGGAGCAAAAATGTGGATTTCAAATGCTCCTTTAGCTCAAGTTGCTGTTGTTTGGGCAAAAAATGAGGAAGGAAGAATTCATGGCCTAGTTGTAGAACGAGGTATGGAAGGATTTTCTACCCCAGAGACCCACAATAAGTGGTCATTGAGAGCTTCCTCTACTGGTGAATTAATATTTGATAATGTAAAAGTTCCTAAAGAAAATCTATTACCAAATAAATCTGGATTAGGCGCCCCTTTAGGTTGTTTAGATTCTGCGCGTTTTGGAATTGCATGGGGTGCAATAGGAGCAGCAATGGATTGTTACGATACCGCACTCCGTTATAGCAAAGAGCGTATCCAATTTGAAAAACCTATAGGACAGTTTCAACTACAACAGAAAAAATTAGCTGAAATGATTACAGAAATTACCAAAGCTCAATTATTAACTTGGCGTTTGGGTGTTTTACGTAACGAAGGAAAAGCTACAACTGCACAAATATCCATGGCTAAAAGAAATAATGTAGACATGGCAATTACTATCGCTAGAGAAGCGAGACAAATGCTAGGAGGAATGGGAATTAGTGGAGAATATTCAATAATGAGACACTCTATGAATCTAGAAAGTGTTATTACTTACGAGGGTACTCATGATATTCATTTATTGATAACTGGGCTAGATATTACGGGCTTGAATGCTTTTAAATAGTAATCTTTAGCTCTTTCACATTATTATTTTGTGAAATTAAGAAGCTTCTCGAAAAAAAATATTTGGGCATCGCTTGCAGTTGATGCCCTTTTTTTTATACTTAGAGCAACATTTATTTTTTGGTTTTATACAATTAGAAGCACAACTATTATTGCAAATAGATGAGGTATTTGAAATTTTTATTATTGGACTTTCTAAACTGTAAAATACAATCATATAAAATAAATAGGACACAAAAATAAGTATTTATTTAGAATAAATAAAAATAATTTTTACTGATTATTTGATAGATAAATACATTGATTATCTTTAACAACTAAACAAGTCTTTTTTTTGGATCTAAATCATAAATTCTCTCAAATATCTGTATTCAATAAAGTATCTGAAATTCCTACAATTATTTGGAAAGAATTGGACTGTTCTTCAAATTTATATTTTTCATCAAAATACTTAGAAGCGATAGAAAAACACAATTCTCATTTATCCTTTTTCTACATTGTACTTAAAAATAAAGATAAAAAAGCAATTGCCTTTGCCAATATTCAAATCATAAATTTTCATTTGGAAACTATCGAAAAGGATACATCAAACTTATTTAAAAAAATTACTTCAATTGGAAGAAGGTTAACAATTATTCCAAAAGAAAAACCACTTAAAATAATTAACTGCGGAAACTCATTTGTAAGCGGTGAACATGGAGTTTTCATAAAAAAGGGTGAAAATAAAAGACTTATTTTAAGAAAAATATCAAAAGGTATTCTTCATCATACAGAAAAAAATAATCAAGAAAATCCAATTGATATATTTATGATGAAAGATTTTATGGCTGAATCTTTACCAATAACAAATGAGCTGATTAGTTTAGGTTATTATTCATTCAATATTGAACCAAATATGATTTTAAAAATGAATCCTATGTGGAAAAATTTTGAAGATTACTTGGCTGTTCTAAAAACAAAATTTAGAGTAAAAGCAAAAAAAGCCATGCAACTTAGCAACGATTTGGTTACAAAAGAAATTTCAGTTTTAAATTTTGATGAACATCTAATTAAAATGACTGAGTTATATAAAAAAGTTGCATCAAAAGCGGATTTTAATTTAGGAGAATTCAAATTAGAAACATACAAGAGTTTTAAAACTAAATTAGGAGATTCCTACATCCTAAAATCATATTGGATAGACAATAATATGGTAGGATTTATGTCTGGAATGATTAATAAAAGCCATTTAGATGCTCATTTTGTTGGAATAGATTATGAACTAAATAAACAGTACTCAATTTATCAAAGAATGCTTTATGATTATATCAAAATAGCCATAGATAATAAAATCGAAATTTTAAACTTTGGTAGAACTGCTAGCGAAATTAAAAGTTCCGTTGGAGCAGTACCCCAACACTTAACGGTGTATATTCGTCATAAAAAATCAATCAAAAATAAATTTTTAAAATTATTTTTGCTAAAAATTCAACCTACAGAATTCAAGCAAAAACTCCCATTTAAAACAGATAAAAAAATTCATGAAGACAATAAATGATTTAATTGATATTCTGACATTAAAAAAACAGGACTCTAAAACATATACAGGAACAAGTAAAACTATTGGTAATTCAAGAGTTTTTGGTGGTCAAGTTTTAGCACAAGCTTTACATGCAGCATACCAAACCATCCCTAATGATCGTTTTGTTCACTCTCTACACTCTTACTTTTTACTTCCTGGCGATTTAACCATTCCTATAACTTATAAAGTTACAGAAATGAGGAATGGTGGTAGTTTCTCTACAAGAAGAGTCACTGCTATTCAAAAAAATAGTACAATATTTATACTAGCAGCTTCATTTCATAAAAAAGAAGACGGATACGAACATCAAGAACCTATTAAATCGTCAATCAAACAACCTGAAGAACTTTTAAGTTGGAGTGATTTATTGTCTCAATATGGAAATTTTATTCCCTCTCAGCTTAAAGATTTTTTGAGTATTGAGAGACCTATTGACTTTAAACCTGTTCATGTTTTAAATCCTATGGAAAGAAAAGATCTTCCAGCAGTTGAAGATATGTGGTTCAAATTAAAAGGAGATACCTCAAATATAGAACTAACATTAAAACACCAAATATTAACCTATATTTCAGATTATAATATTTTAAATGCTGCATTAAAGCCAAATGCCAGTAAAGCTAGCATTGGAAATACACAAATGGCTAGCTTAGATCATTCAATGTGGTTTTTTAGAGATTTTGATTTTAACGATTGGATGTTATTTTCTGTTGTTTCACCAAGCACTTCTGGAGCTAGGGGTTTGGCCACTGGAAATATTTTCACAAGAGATGGTATATTAATAGCTACCGTTGCACAAGAAGGATTGTTAAGACCACTAAAAAATAAGTAGTATGGATACTTTTACCTATGTATTAAGTGTGAATGGATTGCTTTTTCTTATGAGCATTATATTCTATTTTTTTCCACCAAAAAAAATAAACTATATCTATGGATATAGAACTAACAGAACGATGCTAAATGATGATATTTGGAACTTTGCAAATAGTTTATTTTGTGTCACTCTACTAAAGTATTCAGGAGTTGCATTATTAGTAATGATTCTCATGATTTTTATAAATGAACCTTTAATGAGTTCTTGGTTGCCAATGGCTTTTATAATTTTCACATTGCTAATTGCTATCATTAGCGTTGAAAAAAAATTAAATGAAGAATTTGATAAAGAAGGAAATAGAAAGTCTAGAAAACAGTAATTAACGAGAAAGAAAAATTTCTTCCAGGAGCAGAAATTCCTGAAGCAAATTCTCTGTAATGTTGATCAAATAAATTACTTATCATACCTTGTAATTTCCAATTTTCGTTAAATGTATAACTACTATTGACTCCAAAGGTAAACCAACTTGGAGAGCCATAATACTTATCTATATCTTTAAGAGCATTTTCATCGATAATCGGAGTTAAATCATGATTGTCTATCCCTTCGGTAAAATTAAAATCAGCAATATCTTTTTTACTATTGAATCTAAAACTTGTTCCTATCTGAATTTTGTTATCGGTGTAATTAACATCAAACTGTCCAAATAACGGTGGTATAGAAGAAAGAGGTTCTTTGGAATCGTAAGTTCTCCCTTTCGTATAAGTAATAAAACCATTTGTTGTTAATTGCTTTGATAGCTTTCCTTGGTAATTTGCTGTATACCCAAATATAAAAGCATTCCCACGGTTCTGATTTGCAACAATATTTTCTAATTCACCATCATAGTATACATGACCTGCGGCTAAAAAGTCTCCATTTAAAGAAAAATCATCTCTAATAATGTAATTTTCAAGTAAAGTGTAATAGGTATTAAAGCCTATTCTAAATTTCTTATCATTAAAGTATTTTTGAATACCAGCTTCAGCACTGTAGGCATACTCTGGTTTTAAATATATATTTGGAACAGTAACATATCCAGATTTTTCTCTGACTCTACCTATATCATCAATATTTGGTGAACGAAAACCTGAAGCTAAAACTGTATTAAATTGCCAATTTTTTGTGGGCTTATGCACATATCCAATTGTAGCAGTAACTGCAGAATTATCTAATCTGATATTTGTTTCAGGCAATTGTATGTGAGTTTGATCTATCCAAGATGCCTTTAAATTAGTTTTAGTAAAACGGATTCCTGAATTTAAAGTTGATTTAGGTGATAAATCTTGCCTATATCCAAGATATGCTGCACAACTTAAATAACTACTTCCTCCATCTGGATAACGAGATTGTACTGAAAAATTATCAGAAAATCCTAAAATCTCATTTTCTGAAACATTCAAAGTTTTTCCAACAGCATTTGAAGAAACCTCATTGTATAAAAATTCAAATCCATATGTGAGGGATGTATTTTCTTTTTTAGATACTGGTACTATAAAATCACCATTAAAACTAAAAACATCTACATTTTCATTTCTGTATGACCTTTCCAAGCTCATTAATTTTCTTTGAATTCTAGATTCTTTAATATTTTGATATGCTACTGTAAATGTTCCTTTATCTAACCAAGATTTTCCTAATCTTACGTCTAATTGAGGAGAAATCAACAATCGTTGTTGAGGACCGTAATACCATTCTGCAAATTTGAGAGTTCCTTCAGACTTTTCATCTAGTCTATCAAATCTTGGAATGTCTGAGGAAGTAGAAAACTGAAAGTTAAGTTTTAAATCTGTTTTTGTTGATAAAGGAATGAAAAACTTTTGTAATAAATCTGTTTGATTGTAACCCGTATTTTGTTGAATATTTTCATCTGGATTAAGAGTGGCTGTTGCACTGTAATAATCATTTGAATTTTCTGAATACTCAAACACTTTCCCCCAATCTTCAAAACCATGTAAGCGTTTTTTACCCATTTTTAAATCTCCAAAATCACTGTAAGAAATACTAGTAAAAGAGGCCCAGTTTTTTGTTCCTATTTCTACTGAAGCATTATTCGTAATTTCATTATTAATAGAAGAATAACGGTTAAAAAAACTAGAATTCACTTTAGTTTTTTTAGATATTTTTGGAGTTTTAGTGTAATAATGAATAACTCCTCCTAACGCATCTGAACCATATATAACGGAGGAAGGACCAAAAACAACTTCAGTTTTATCTAATTGATTTGGAGAAACAGTAATGGCATTTTGCAAATGACCTTTTCTGTAAATAGCATTATTCATTCTTACCCCATCTATCACTAACATAACTCTATTTGATTCCATTCCTCTTATTACTGGACTTCCTCCTCCCATTTGAGACTTCTGAACCTTAATCCCAGGGATAACTGCAAGTAAGTCTGCTGATGTTTGAGGTGATAATTTAATAATTTCTTTTGCATTAATTACTGCGACTCTTTCTGCTACTCTATTTGTTTTTGCATCTCTTTTAAATACAGATAAAACTACCTCATCTAGTTGTTCAGATTGTTTAGACAAGTATAGAACGTATCCATTGTTCTCTATAAGTGTTTTCTGAATACTTTTTATAGCGTATGAAATGTGTGAAAAAATTAAAATATCTTTAATTTTTACAGCAGAAATATCTACAACCCCTTCTTCGTTTGTTGAAGAATTAAAGTATGGATCTTCTGTATATACAGAAACATTGTAAATAGGTTTACCTGTTTCTTTATCAAGTACCTTTATTTCTTGGGCAGTGGATAAAAAAGGAAGTAAAAAAAGAATAAAATACCCTATTGTTTTCATCTACGAAATACTGTTTCTAAAACTGCTAAAGATTTTGGCATTCTAAAACCGCCCAAATGTAATTCAAAATATCGAATTATTATCTGCAATAGCTGTTGTCTTTCAGTTTTTGAAAAATTAATTTCCTCTATATCATCAAATTTTGTGCCTAACAGCCTTTTAAATTGAATTAATTTAATTCCTTTGATAATATCTGTTCCTTGTTGATCGGTAAAAAGCCCTTCTCTTAAATGAAACCCAACTTTTTGGGATTCTGAAAGATCAGGATAAAATCCTAAAAATTTTGTAAGGTTCATTAAAAACAAGAGATAAAAGTTAGAAATTTGATGATGTGAGTCAAACCAAATAAAAGAATTTTTTAGGTAGTCATATAATAAATTGTTGTTCTCCTCTTCTTGGATTGCACCGGTTAATATTTCGGATATAAATAAAACTATAGACTGCTTAACAACAGAAGTATAAATAGTTTCATAAGAGTGAATCACTTTAGCTTCATTAAGTATTTGAAGGTTTCTTTTTTCTTGATGTTTTGCAATGATCGAGAGCTGAGTTAAAGGCTGGAAATAGGCAGTTCTTAACTTTCCTTTTTTTGATTTTAATATTCCTTTAAGAAGGTAGCTTACCAATCCAAGCTCTTTTGTGTAAAGTCTAGCTATTAAACTAGTATCACTATACTTAATGGTACTTATAACAATTGCCTCGGTAGATATAATTCCCATTAATTAATAATTGCAATTTTTGTTGAAGATGTTTCTGAGGCATCTTCATTAGCTAACAGAACAATGTATATTCCAGAGGCTACATTATTTTCACCTAGATTTTTTTTATCCCAAATTACTTTACCACCCTGTAGCTCTTGACCTTCAATTACATTGGTTTCATAGACTAAATTCCCAGCTATATCTAAGATTTTTACATTGGTTCCTTTAGGTAGGTTTGTGCCATTTCTTCCGGCTATTGTTACTTTATTGTGAAATTTACGAACCGGATTAGGATATGCATAAACTTCTCCTAATATCTCTCCAAAAGGAGCTACATTACTGTTGTAGGCAACAATTCCCTTATCTGTTGCAAAAAAAACTTTCCCAAATTCTTTGTCTACTGAAATTTTTGTAATTCTATCTGAGGGTAATGGTGAATTTTCTTTGCTGAAATTTGCTATTGTTGTTTGCCCATTTGGATTGGTGTAAGTAGCCCCCCCATCGGATGTACCAAACCATTTGTTATTTGCACCATCAACTGCTATAGCAGAAACATATTGATCTCCAAGTAATTTTTTTGCAATTCCATCTTCTTCAAAAATTACAGGCTGTGCATCAACTACATCAGCATCAAAAACACCTGAAGCATTACTAAAAACTACCAATCCAGAAATAGTTCCAATCCAAATTCTATTGTCTTTATCTACCGCTATACTCTCAACTTTTCTATTTGGCAAACTTCCTTGAGTTGGAGTATTAATTAGTCCTCTAATTCTATTCCCATTTTCATTAAAAGCGATAATACCATCATCTCTTGTTCCAATCCAAACAGTATTATTACTATCTATCACTATTTCAGAAAGACCAAAAGAATTTTCTGGCTTTCCTGCACTAATATCAAATTCAGTCCATGAACCATTTGATAACTTTTTCAACTCATTAGATAAACCAATATTAGCTATCCATAAATTTCCTTGATTATCAAATACAGAACCAGAAATTCTTACAGTAACACTGTTAATTAATGGATTTGTTTCATAAATATCCTCTAAAGGACTGTTCAAATTATTATAAAAATTAGTGATTTCGTTATTTTCAACAACAAATAACCCTCCTGTTTGATAGGTATTAATTTGATTAGTACTTCCAAAGCTACTAATAAATGCTTTATTCTCATTATTTGGATCTAGCGTAACATCCACAAATCCTGGAAAAGAATTATCTAGATCATTTTCTTCTGTGAACCAGTTCTCTCCATCATAATGACTATATCCTAGTTTTGGTTGAATAGGTGCCATAGTTGGTGTATAGCCACCGTAAACCACCCATAATTGGTTATTTTTTGCTGTTATAGAAAATATATCATTTGATACTGGTCCTTGAGGATGAATTTCTTGAAAAATGATATCACCTGAAATTAATGATGATAAAATACCAAATTGTTTTGTAGCTAAAAAAAACTGATTGTTTTCAGCAAAAGCAGTATTTAAAATATAATCAAAATTAATATCCGAATTATTTTGAAGTACTAAATCAAAATTTGTGCTATAAATATTCACAGAACTATTAAAAACAACAGACAAATTGGTTGATGATCCTTTTAAACTCATAATTGATGAAGAGTAATCTTCAATTAAAACTATCTCATTTGTTTCAGTAACCTCAAACAGTTTTTTATTCAGAGTGGTATAAATTTTATTGTTAAAGATGATGATGTTTGTAAAGTTATTATTGACTGATGAAATTAAATTCCAATTATTAAAATCAATTAAATTTACATTGTTAATATCTGCTGAATAAATACCTCTTTCAGTAGCAGCATAAATCAAATCATTAAGAACTACAATTTCATTTATTTTTACATCTGTAGAATTATTTCCTATAAAAAATGTATCTCCAAATTCTAATTGATCAATATCATATTCTATAATTGCAAATGAAGTGGATAAGTATAACTTCCCTTGATATTCAAAAATATCATTAATACTTTTTTCGCCTGTTTGATTAAAATTTAGAATATCTGCTGAAATAGTAATACTTCCATCAGAATCTACTACCTCTACCAATCCGTTTTTATAACCAATAACCAACCTATCGCTCTGAGTGCTGTAATGAATTGCTGAAGTGGTTTCTCCTGACAATCCTTGAACTGATGATAGTTTTTTTATTTCTTGAGTTGTGAAATCATAGGTAAATATTGCATTGTCTGATAAAGCATACAATATATTTTCAGATTTTATAAAATCCTTTACATTATTGTAAGAAAAAAAATCTTCCCAAGAATCACTGTAATCAACTTGAGCAGAAATTAATGAGGTTGAGAAAATTAGAAAAACAAAGAGTCTTTTAATCATATAATTAAATTCATTTCAAATATATTTATTTCTTCCTACAATAACGATAAATCCATTACATTAGTACAAATAATCATATCCTATGAGTTTAGAAATTGAACGAAAATTTTTGATTCAAAAAAAAGAATTCAAAAAAGTTTGTTACAAGAAAAGACATATTATTCAAGGTTTTTTGAATTCGAATAAAAATAGAATTGTTAGAGTTCGAATTATTGATAATGAGGGGTTTATAACTGTCAAAGGAATTTCAGATAAAAGCGGAACTACTAGATTCGAATGGGAAAAAAATATTCCATTAAAAGAAGCCAAAGAATTAATGAACCTATGTGAAAAAGGTATTATTGAAAAAATAAGGTATTATCATTCATTTGGTGGAAATATTTTTGAAATAGATGAGTTTTTAGGAACTAATAAAGGATTAATAGTTGCTGAAATAGAGCTAACTGATAAAAATCAAGAATTCTTAAAACCTGACTATTTAGGGGAAGAGGTTACCAATGACAAAAAATATTACAATTCTAATTTAATCAAGAATTCATACAA
>JADFAM010000131.1 GCA_015665265.1 Flavobacterium sp. | reverse complement strand
TCGAAAGTGATGGAGGCAATTTGCATCAAAGTTAATTCAACTAAAAGTCGTTGATTTTTACTTATTTTATAATTTAATTCGCATTGATTGGCTTTTTCTATAGATTGTATGAGAAAGCTTATAGACGTTTTAGAGGATTGATTTAAATACTTCTTTTTAGCATTATCACCAACTTCAAGTAAGTTGATAGTTGCCTTGTCTTTGGCAACCAACAAATCTCTAAAGTGAGAGGCTAGTCCCCTAATAAAATGGTGCCCTTCAAATCCTTTAGACAAAATTTCATTAAAGTTATTTAACACATCAGGAATTTTATTTTCTAATAACAAATCAGTCATTGTAAAATAAGTATCATAGTCTAAGACATTTAAATTTTGAGTTACAGCCTCACGAGTTAGATTTTTTCCAGAAAAACTAATAACTCTATCAAAAATTGAAAGAGCATCCCTCATGGCGCCATCAGCTTTTTGTGAAATTATGTGTAAGGCATCATCATCTGCTTCAATGTTTTCTTTTGCAGCTATTTT
This sequence comes from Flavobacterium sp., assembly GCA_015665265.1. Classification (GTDB taxonomy): domain Bacteria; phylum Bacteroidota; class Bacteroidia; order Flavobacteriales; family Flavobacteriaceae; genus Polaribacter. The sequence continues at coordinate 20,666 of JADFAM010000131.1, read as the reverse complement.
TTTTAAATAATTTTTTGTATCTAAAACAGTTATTCTCTTAAAATCAAATATTTGGCAACGGGATAAAATTGTGGGAATAATTTTATGTTTTTCTGTAGTAGCTAAAATAAATATAGCATGAGCTGGAGGTTCTTCTAATGTTTTTAAAAAAGCATTAAAAGCCGCTTGTGATAACATGTGTACTTCATCTATAATATACACCTTGTATTTTCCGGTTTGAGGAGGTATTCTTACTTGATCTGTTAAACTCCTGATATCATCTACAGAGTTATTGGAAGCAGCATCTAGTTCAAATATATTAAAAGCAAAGTCTTCATCATTAGATTCAACCCCTTCTTCATTGATTCTTTTTGCTAAAATTCTAGCACAAGATGTTTTTCCGACACCTCTAGGTCCAGTAAAAAGAAGAGCTTGAGCTAAATGATTATTTTTAATGGCATTCTCTAAAGTATTTGTTATCGCTTGTTGCCCAATAACATCCTCAAAGAATTGAGGTCTGTATTTACGTGCAGAAACGATAAAATGCTCCATAATCTAAAGAATAAATTTTGTCTAACAAATGTAAGTATCTACCTTAGTATTTACAATATGCTTTCTTAACAAAAAACTAAAGTTGTAAACAAATTGTAAGAATCATTTAATTTTTAGACTACACAATAAATTAATAAATTTCATTTATGAAAAATCAACAAAGTATACTGGCTATTATCGTAGTTTTTTTAATCTTAGTTACATATGGTTTCACCAGAGAGGCCAAACAAAATGAATATCAAGTAAATAAAATTAGTGCTTCAGACAAAGTAGCCTATTTCGCAAGTGGCTGTTTCTGGTGTGTAGAATCAATTTTTGAAAGTGTTGAAGGAGTCAACGAAGCGATATCAGGATATGCTGGTGGTTTCACCAAAAATCCTACTTACAGATCTATAGGGACAGGAAGAACAGGTCATGCAGAAGCAGTAGCCGTATATTACAATCCAAAAATTGTTACTTTTAAAACCCTAGTAGATGTTTTTTTTGGATCACATGATCCTACTACAAAGAACGGTCAACACCCAGATTATGGAAGTCAGTATAGATCGATTGCTTTTTATAAAACGATAGATGAAAAAAATCTTATAGAGGCAGCTATTCAAAAATTAAACAAAGAAATATACAATAATAAAATAGTGACAGAGGTAACAAAGTTTTCAGTTTTTTACGAAGCGGAAGACTATCATCAAAATTATGAAAAACGAAATCCATATGATCGATATGTTAGAAATGTATCTATACCACGATTAAAGCGTTTTCAGAAAAAATTTCCCGAGTTATTGAAGTCAACACATTAAACCAAAAATGGTATTTTAATCTATCTCACCAAAGGTGTAAATAATTGTTTTTTTATAAAAAAAAACGCTACAAATTGCAGCGTTTTATTTAATTATTTATCCTCTGTATATTTTTTCATATAAGTCATCATAAATATTTTTTATAATTTCTCGTTTCATCTTCATAGTAGGTGTTAGATGACCACCATCTATAGTCCATTCATTGGGTGTTAGTTCAAACTTTTTTATTTGTTCCCATTTCCCAAAGCTCTTATTGCATTGATCTACCTCTATTTGAATTCTATCGATGATAATTTGAGCCCCAGCAATTTCTTCACAAGAAGTCCCAATTTTGTGACCTTTTCTTTCAATCCAATCTCTTATAAAAACAAAGTTTGGTTGAATTAAAGCAGCTGGCATTTTTTCATTTTCACCAATTACCATTACTTGTTCTATAAATAAAGATTGCTTTAAATCCCCTTCAAGAAGAGGTGGAACAATGTATTTACCTCCAGAGGTTTTAAACATTTCTTTTGTTCTACCTGTAATTTTTAAAAATCCATCGGAGTCTATTTCACCTTTATCACCAGTATGAAAATAACCGTCTTTAATAACCTCAGCAGTTTTTTTTGGGTCTTTGTAATACCCTTGCATCACATTTGGTCCTTTTACTAATATTTCACCATTTTCAGCAATTTTTACTTCCACATTTTTTAAAATTCTACCAACTGTTCCAACCCTAAATCCATGAACACCATTTTGTTCCATAAAACTAACAGAGGTTACTGGTGATGTTTCAGTTAATCCATATCCTTCCATAATTGGCATTCCAGCAGCCGCAAAAACTCTAGTTAATCTTTGTTGTAAAGCAGAAGCTCCAGAAACCATTAATTTAAGTTCACCTCCTAAGGCTGCTTGCCATTTTGAGAAAATTAGTTTACGAGCCAACCCTAATTGTTTTTCATACCACCAACCATTGGCACCATAAGGTTCATATTTTAAACCAAGATCTACTGCCCAAAAAAACAGTTTCTTTTTAATACCAGTTAATTCTTGTCCTTTTAAGACAATACTATCATATATTTTTTCATACAACCTTGGAACAGCTGTCAATACATGAGGCTTAATTTCTTGTGCATTTTCAACTAATTTTTCTACCCCTTCAGCAAAATAGATTTCTACACCACAATATTGGTACAAATAAAGTATCATACGTTCAAAAATATGACATACGGGTAGAAAACTTAATGCTTTGTCGTTTCCTTTGGTTAACGGAACGCTTTCTTCACTTGTTAAAACGTTTGATACAATATTTCCGTGTGATAACATTACTCCTTTGGGCCTTCCAGTAGTTCCAGAGGTGTAAATGAGCGTTGCTAAATCTTCACTTTTTACTGCATCTTTTCTGGCTTCAACATCACTTTGATTTGATGTATCTTTTCCAAGTTCTAGGAGTTCCTTCCAATTTTTTTCATCAGATATCTCATCAAAAGTATACACCTCTTTTAACTTTGTATTTCCTTTAATTTTATTGATTTTTTCTACAATAGATACATCAGATACAAAACAATAAATAGATTCAGAATGATTTAGTACATATTCATAATCTTCTTTAGATATGGTAGGGTATATGGGTACATTTTGAGCACCGGTTTGAAGAATTCCTATGTCTACAATATTCCATTCGGTTCTATTTGTTGTAGAAATAACAGCAATTTTATCATTTGCTTTTACTCCTAAACGAAGCAAAGCTCTACTGATAGTATTTGCTTTAAATATGTACTCTTCACTTGAAGTTGATACCCATTTATTCCCGTATTTTGTAACCAAAGCATTTTTTAGGTTATATTTTTTTTGGGAAAAGTAGGGGAAGTCAAATAATCTGCTTATTTCTGAAGACATAAAGTTATTTTGTTTTTATAAAAAAAGTTATGAAGCCAAATTACAAAAAACCAATAGATTTCACAATATGATATTTTAGGGTATTATTTCTTAAAGATTATATATTTTGTTGTATAAATTTTTATGTTTTTCTAAAATTATTTTTCTTTTCATTTTAAGAGTTGGTGTTAAGTGACCAGATGTAGCAGTCCATTCCTCCTTGGTGATTTCAAACTTTTTGATTTGTTCCCATTTACCAAAATCCTTGTTGCAAACATCAATTTCTTGTTGAATTCTATTTCTTAATTCTTTGCTGTCCTGCAAATTATTAACCTTATATCCTTTTCTTTTAATCCATTCATTTACGTATTCGAAGTTTATTTGGATTAAAGCTGCAGGCATTTTTTGAGCTTCACCAATAACCATTACTTGTTCTATAAAACGAGATTTTTTTAATTGACTTTCTATAACAGTTGGAGCAATATATTTCCCACCAGAAGTTTTGAAAATTTCTTTTTTCCTATCAGTGATTTTTAAAAAACCTTCAGAATCGATTTCTCCAATATCTCCAGAATGGAGATATCCATTTTTAATTGTTTCTGCTGTTAAATCATCTCTTTTGTAGTATCCCTGCATTATACAATGTCCTTTCATTAAAATCTCACCATCATCTGCTATTTTAATTTCTATTCCTTTTAAGGCTTTACCAACGGTACCTATTTTTAATGAATTATTTCTTAAATCGTTTAATGTAGCCCCAGGCGAAGATTCGGTCATTCCATATCCCTCATAAACTGGAATACCCGCTGCAGTAAAAACTTTAATTAACCTCGGTTGAAGTGGTGCGCTTCCGGAGATCATAAATTCTAAATTATTACCCAGTGCTTCCTGCCATTTTACAAAAATTAGTTTTCTTGCAATTTTTAATTTAAAGTGATACCAAGATCCGTTTTTTTCATAAGGTTCATATTTTTCTCCTAGCTCTAAGGCCCAAAAGAAAAGTCTTTTCTTTAAACCGGTTAAGTTGCTTCCTTTATCTACAATTTTATCAAATATTTTTTCTAGTAATCTAGGAACAACTGCCATCATGCTAGGCCTAACCTCTCTGATGTTATCACCTAATAACTCAATGCTTTCTGCAAAATAGGTGCTAAAACCCATCATTTGTGAATAATAACCAGCTGTTCTTTCAAACACATGACTAACAGGTAGGTAACTGATTGTTTTTTTACCAGGACCTTCAATATTTAATCTATCTGCAGTTGCTTTAATATTTTCAACAATATTGTGATGAGACAACATAACTCCTTTTGGAGTTCCAGTTGTACCAGATGTATAAATAATTGTTGCCAAATCTTTTGGCTTAATAGATTTTTTTAACTCCTCTACTTTGGCTTGAGATGTTTCATCTTTTCCCAGCTTTAAAAAAGATTCCCAACCAATATCTGATTGCCTATCTATTCTAAATACTTCTTTAAGCTGAGTTTTATCTAGAACTTTTTTAACTTTTTCATAGATATCATCACCAGCAATAAAACAATACTTAGAATCTGAATGATTTAATACATATTGGTAATCCTTTTCTGATAATGTGGCATATAAAGGAACATTTTGTGCACCAATCTGTAAAATACCTATATCTAAAAAATGCCATTTAGGTTGATTCACTGGAACTATGATGGCTACTTTATCATTTGGCTTTAATCCCAATTTTAATAAAGACCTACTAACATTATTAGAAATAGTAATAAAATCTTGACTTGAGTAACTTTGCCAGTTGTTTTTTTCTTTATAGACTAACGATTTATCTTGTGGATAATTATTTTTTTGATATTCTATACAATCAAAAACACGTGTTATTTTATTTATCATGTTGGTTTTATAAGACAGCAAGATAAAAAAAATAGGTTTCATTTATGAAACCTATGTTTACTGATGATAAATTTATCTTCACAAAAAAATTATAGGTTAATACTTAATAAAGAAAATAACAAAATTTCAGGTAATTTAAAACTGGAAAAATACTTGTTTTTTTATTTTTTTGAGTTAATCCATTTTCTAGCATTTTCAAATGCTTCTAACCATGGAGAAACTTCATCTTTTCTTCCCTCTGGGTAGTGAGCCCAGTTCCATTGAAAAGTAGATCTTTCTATATGTGGCATTGTGGCTAAATGTCTTCCAGTTTTATCACACATCATTGCTGTGTTAAAATCTGAACCATTAGGATTATGGGGATACTCTTGATAACTATACTTGGCTACGATGTTGTATTTATCTTCTTCATAAGGAAATTTAAACTTACCTTCTCCATGAGATATCCAAACACCCAGTGTTGATCCAGCCATACTGGACAACATAACAGAGTTGTTTTCTTGAATTTTTACAGATGTAAATGCACTTTCATGTTTTTTAGAATCATTATAAGTCATTTTTCCATGAATGTCATGTTCTGGATTTATTAAATCCAACTCCATCCATAATTGGCATCCATTACAAATTCCCACACTCAAAGTATCTTCCCTTTCAAAAAAAGATTTCAGCGCTTTATTAGCTTTTTCGTTGTATAAGAAAGCCCCTGCCCATCCTTTAGCAGATCCAAGAACATCAGAATTAGAAAATCCTCCAACAGCTCCAATAAACTGAATATCCTCCAAAGTTTCTCTACCAGAAATTAAATCTGTCATATGAACATCTTTTACATCAAAACCAGCTAAGTACATGGCATTGGCCATTTCTCTTTCAGAATTACTTCCTTTCTCTCTAATAATGGCCGCTTTAGGTTTGGAAGTAGTTTTGTCTATTATTGGTAAAATTCCTGTAAAATTTTCAGGAAATTTATAGTGTAAAGGTTGTTTTTTAAAGTTGTTAAATCGATGCTTAGCTAATCCATTAGCTGTTTGTTTTTGATCTAGTAAAAAAGAGGTTGTGTACCAAGTATCTCTTAGTTCTGAAACATTTAAAGAAAAAGTATCTTCATGGTTTTTTATTGTTAAAACTTCCTCTTTTACAGCAGTACCAATCGTAAAAAATTCGATATGATGATCTGTTAATGTTTTTTCTATTTGAGAATTAGCTTGAAAAATAATTCCAGCATTTTCTGAAAATAATAGTTTTATGGAATCTTTTTCAGATAAAGAGGTAAGGTCTATGTTTGCACCAATATTGTTATCTGCAAAACACATTTCAAGTAAAGTTGTAATTAAACCTCCTGAGGCAATATCATGCCCTGAGTAGATTTTATCTTCTTTTATTAGATTTTGAATAATGTTAAACGTATTTTTTACAAAAGCTGAATTTTTAACATCAGGAGCTTCGTTACCAATCGTATTTAAAACTTGATTAAATGAACTTCCTCCTAACTTGTATGAATCTTGTGATATGTTTATATAATAAATAGAGCTGTTATTATGTTTCAAAACAGGTTCAACAACTTTACTTATTTGATCACAATTACCTGCAGCTGATATAATTACTGTTCCTGGAGAGATTACTTCTTCATTAGAATATCTTTGTTTCATAGATAAAGAATCTTTACCCGTGGGAACATTAATTCCTAAGTCTATTGAAAAATCAGAAATTGCTTTTACTGCCTCAAATAATCTAGCGTCTTCACCTTCATTTTTACATGGCCACATCCAATTTGCGGAAAGAGAAATACTTTTTAAATTATCTTTTAATGGAGCCCATATCATATTTGTTAGTGCTTCGGTAATAGAATTTCTACTCCCAGCAGCAGGATTTATTAATCCAGAAATAGGTGAGTGGCCAATAGCAGTAGCTACTCCTTCTTTTCCATTATAATCTAAAGCCATTACTCCTACATTATTTAAAGGAACTTGCAAAGCACCAACACATTGTTGTTTGGCAACTTTTCCGCCAACGCATCTATCTACTTTATTGGTAAGCCAATCTTTACAACCAACAGCTTCTAGTTGAAGAACTTGTTCTAGGTAGATTTGTAAATTTTTTGTTTTGTATCTAGAATTCTTGTAGTTTCTTTTTATTGTAGTATCGGACATGATGGTTTTTGGAGAACTTCCAAACATATCTTCCAATGCTAGATCCATTGGAGTATCTCCATTATTTTTAGATTCAAAAGTAAATCTATTATTTCCTGTAACATCTCCAACAGTATACATTGGTGAACGCTCTCTATTTGCAATTTTTTGTAAAGTATCTGAGTGTTTTTCTGCTATTACCAATCCCATTCTTTCTTGTGATTCGTTCCCAATGATTTCTTTAGCAGACAATGTAGGGTCACCAACGGGTAATTTATCTAAATTTATTTTACCTCCCGTATCTTCAACTAATTCAGATAAACAATTTAAATGACCACCAGCACCATGATCATGAATAGAAACGATATAATTTTCATCACTTTCTATCATACCTCTCACTGCATTTGCAGCACGCTTTTGCATTTCAGGATTAGATCTTTGTACCGCGTTTAGTTCTATTCCTGAGGTAAACTCTCCCGTATCTGCAGAAGAAACTGCAGCTCCTCCCATTCCTATTCTGTAGTTTTCACCACCTAAGATAACAATCTTGTCACCTTCTTTAGGAGTGTCTTTTAGTGCTTGGCTTGCTTTTCCATAACCAATACCACCAGCTTGCATAATTACTTTGTCAAATCCAAGTTTTCTGGCAGCTGAAGTGCTACAAGATGAATTTTCTTCGTGTTCAAATGTTAGTACAGATCCTGTAATAAGAGGTTGTCCAAACTTATTTCCAAAATCTGAGGCTCCATTTGAAGCTTTAATTAAAATATCCATAGGAGTTTGATATAACCATGGACGTTCTTTCATTTTTTGTTCCCAAAAACGATCCTTAGTTAAACGAGAATAGGAAGTCATATAAACAGCTGTCCCAGCTAGCGGTAAAGACCCTTTTCCTCCAGCCAATCGATCTCTAATTTCACCCCCAGAGCCAGTAGCAGCTCCATTAAAAGGTTCTACAGTAGTAGGGAAGTTATGGGTTTCTGCTTTTAAAGATATTACAGAATCAAATTTTTCTGTTTTATAGTAGTCTGGAATATCTGCTCTTTTTGGGGCAAATTGTTCTACAGTAGGTCCTTTAATAAAAGCCACATTGTCTTTGTAAGCAGAAACAATATCATTTGGATGTTGTTTAGATGTTTCTTTAATCATTTTAAAAAGAGAAGTAGTTTTTTCTTCTCCATCAATGACAAAAGTTCCATTAAAAATCTTGTGTCTACAATGTTCAGAGTTTACCTGTGAAAAACCAAAAACTTCAGAATCTGTTAGTTTTCGATCAATTTTATTAGAAACATCCTCTAAATACGTTATTTCCTCCTTGTTTAAAGCCAAGCCTTCTTTTAAATTAAAGGCTGCGATATCATCTATCAAAAAAATAGGTTCTGGCTTAATATTTACAGAAAATATATTTTGATTCAGAACTGAGAATTTTTGAAAGATCATTGAATCATAATCAGTGAAATCTTTATCAACATGATTGAATTCTTCTATTCTTTTAATACCTGAAATTCCCATATTTTCTGTAATTTCAACAGCATTTGTACTCCAGGGAGTTATCATTGCAGATCTTGGGCCAATAAAGAAATCATCTATAGATGCTACTTGTTTATTAGTTTCTTTTGAAACTAGCTCAGAACAAGAAAATAACCATGTTAGTTTATTTTTATCTTCTTTACTTAATTCTTCTGTTGTTTGAACAGCAAATACCTTGCTGTTTGGGTTTCCAAAGAAATTGATCATTCTGAATATGATTTGTTAAATTAATCTAGCAAATTTAAAAACTTTCACTCTTAAGTTTATTAATCTAAACCTCTTTTTTCAAAGGTTATAAATCATTTATCAACAAAAAAATCAATATATTGAATGAATATATTTAAAATTGTGTTTTTTGGTTAAAATTTAGTCTTTTAGATTTTTAAAAACTTTTTATTTTTTAAAATCCACTCTAGTTTAAACTATTATAGAAAACCATAGTCTTAGTATAAATTTTTTACAATGAAAAAAACCTCAAAAGTAGTAAGTTTATTAGGTCTTCTTTTTATTTTAATTAGTGGAACCATAGACTTAAATGACTTATTTAATTATGAGAGCCAAAATATTCCGTCCTATATAACAAAAGATAATACACCAGAATCCAATCAAATCAACAACCAAATATCTACTTTGGGAAGAGTTTTATTTTATGATAAAAATCTATCTGAAAATAATACTGTGGCATGTGCTAGTTGTCATCAACAAGCTTTTGGTTTTAGTGACCCCTTAGTATCTAGTGTTGGATTAAACGGAGGCACTACAGGCAGACATTCTATGCGTTTAGTGAATAGTCGATTTTCAAATGAAGAAAAATTCTTTTGGGATGAAAGAGCATCTAGCCTAGAAGATCAAGTTACACAACCCATTCAGGATCATGTAGAAATGGGTTTTAGTGGAACTAATGGTGATCCAGATTTTAATGATTTAATAACTAAACTTTCGGCAATAGAATATTACCAAACATTGTTTGAGTTTGCTTATGGAAATACTACTATTAACGAAGATAAAATTCAAAGAGCTTTGGCTCAGTTTGTAAGAAGTATCCAATCATTTGACTCTAAATTTGATGTTGGACTTAGAGAACAACCTAACCTAAATGCACCTTTTTCAAACTTTACATCACAAGAAAATTTAGGGAAACAACTATTTTTAAATCCACCTCCAAATGGTGGTGCAGGTTGTGCAGGTTGTCATGCACCTCCAGAATTTGATATTGACCCGAATACATTAAATAATGCGGTAATTGGTGTAATTGGGAGTACAACCGAGATAGATTTAACCAATACTAGATCACCCTCTTTAAGAGATTTAGTAAATCCTGATGGGAGTTTAAATGGTCCTTTGATGCATGATGGAAGTATGACATCTTTGTTACAAGTTATAGATCATTATAACAACATACCAAATAATTCTGCTAATACTAATTTAGATAATAGGTTACAAAGACCTGGCAATCAAACTCAACAATTAAACTTAACTAGTAACCAAAAAAATGCCTTAGAAGCTTTCTTAAAAACGCTAACAGGTTCAGCTATTTATACGAATGAAATATGGTCTGATCCTTTTGATGATCAAGGAAATATTTCAATTGTAGGAGACCAATTGTATTCCAATGAATTTATTTTTGAAAAACCTGTAGCTGTTTTTCCTAATCCAGTTACAACAGACTTAACTATTCAAATAGAGACTGGAAGCTACAGAGTAACTATCTATAGTTTACTGGGAACCATGATGATAGATAAAGAAATTTCAGGTACTAAAAAAATGAACCTTCAATCTTTAGCCAAAGGAGTTTATATGTTAAAAATCCAAGATATAGATTCCAATAACTCTTTTAATAAAAAGTTTATTAAGAATTAAAAGTATGTTTAATTTTTTATGAACTTTCTTACAGTGCTATTTAAATTATCAGATATTTTAATTAAATAAAAACCTTTTTTTAATTTTGAAATATCAATTTTATGATAACCATTTCTTACAATGTTTTCAGTCAATTTTTTACCTAAAACATTGAAAATTTCTGTTTTTATAGTCTCTGGGTAATTTATATACAGATAATCTGATGTTGTAGGATTTGGATATATAGACAATTTATCCCAAATATATTTTTCAGTACTCAAGGTAAGATGAGTTCCCCCCAAATCATCAAAAGTGTCTTTAGGGAAAACTTCCCATTCAATATCAAGATCAAAATTTATGTTTGGCTCAATCACTTCTGCCTTTCTTCTCAATGTAACGTCTTTAGCAAAGTTTGAGCTACCTCCACCAAATACACCTACAATATCAATTAGGATGTCATCTTTAAATAAGCCAACAGGATCATTACCATTGAAGTTCAAAGGTTCTCCATAATTAGTACTTTGGTTATTAGCAACAACAATATCTGCTTGATCAATAAGGAGTTGAGCATTTGCATTTGCATTTATAATGACTACAACATCCCCTACATCAATAGTTCCAGTTAAATCAAATTTTTCAGACCATACACCATTGCCGTTACTGTCTCTTCTAAGATTGTATCCATTAAGATTTACTGGTGAAGTTTTTACATTAGCAATTTCAATTGCTTTATTATTACTACTGCCTTCCACATATTCAGAAATTAAAATCTCTATGGTTGTATTTGAATTACCGTCAGTAGTACTGGCTTCTGTAGGGCTGCTTAATTCTGATGAATTATTAGCAGCGTCTTTAGCTAAAATTGAAACTGAATATGTAGTAGAATTTTCAAGTTCAGTAACTGTAAATGAAGTAACAGTTGTGGAATCATAATATGAATTATCTAAGTAAATATCATATTCTGTAACAGATATATTGTCTGTTGAGGCAGTCCAGTTAACTACAAATGAAGTTCCGGTCTCATTGCTAATACTAATATTGGAAGGAATTGAAGGTGCTTCATTATCATTTACTTCATAAATATCCCACCGGTCTTCAGCTATTGGCCCACCCCATATTCTTGTAGCTAGCCTTGGATTATCTATAAATGGATTTCTATTTCCTTGAGCTTCATAATTGGAGGTATTCTCATGAAAATCATTTCTTTGAATTTCAACATCTGAAACAGGATCTTCAGCATTCCATTCTAAAAATAAATCAATCATGTCGTCAGGTGTATTAGAACTATCTCCTATACCTACGTAAGTTGGTAGGCATTGAGAGCCATATCTTAAATACATATACATAATAATTCTAGCAACATCTCCTCTCCACTCATCTCCAGGGTACCAATAACTTCCTACAGTTGAAGAATTCCCAGATCCATCAGTAAATAATTTATTACCTCTTAAACCATTTCTTTGAACATCACTAGGTCTTAGATTGTGAGCATCTGAATTTGCTGTTTGATTAGTTCCGCCTTGATCTAAATCTGGATTTGCAAGAGATCTTGGAAAGGTGTGTTCTCTATTCCATTGTCCAACACCACCTCCATAATTATCTATTTCTCTTTCTCGATCGTTAGTAATATCTTCATCGATACCATTTTCATAGCCATAAATTAATAAGATTTCAGAGCTATTAATTGGATTAAAATCGGTTGACCTAGAGGCATTCCAGGTGTCAGGAGAGTAATCTAAAAGATTGGTATGAGTATCAATTATTTTGTCAGACAATATGTTTTTTAAATCTAATCCTGTTAAAAATAAATCTAAACCATCATAATAGTTTTGTTGGGCTAATGAACTTAATGTGAGAGTAAACGAAAATAAGACTATTAATAATTTTCTTCTCATTTTTGTTGTGTTAAAATTAATATTTTTATTATTCATTCTAATTATACTTTTTCCAACAACGCCATGTAAAACCCATCAAAACCAGAGGTGTGAGCAAATACTTTATTGTCTTTAATTAGTTTAAAATCTTTTCCTGATTCAGATACTAGAAATTCGGTTATCTGATTTTGATTTTCAGAGGGCAATACAGAACAAGTAGCATACACAAGTTTTCCGCCAGATTTTACCATTTTAGAATACTTTTGTAAGATATCTTGCTGTACTTTCTTAATATTATCTAGAAATTCTGGTTGAAGCTTCCATTTAGAGTCAGGATTTCTTCTTAAAACACCTATTCCAGAACAAGGAGCGTCAATTAAGACTCTATCTGCTTTATTATAAAGTTTTTTGATGGGTTTGGTAGAATCTATGACTCTGGTGTCTATGTTGTGTACTTTGTTTCTTCTAGCTCTAATTTTTAGTTTCTTTAATTTACTCTCGTAAATATCCATAGCAATAATCTGTCCTTTATTCATCATAAAAGAGGCTAAATGCAATGTTTTTCCACCGGCACCAGCACATGTATCGATAACTTTCATACCTGGCGCAACATCTAAATATTCTGCTACCAACTGAGAAGAGGCATCTTGTACTTCAAAATATCCTTTTTTAAATACTTCTGTTCTAAAAACATTGGCTCTTTCTACCAATCTTAATGCATCTGAATGATTGGGTATAAATTCAGTGAAAATACTTTCATCTTGAAGTTTTTTTTGAAGTGCTTCTTTGGTAGTGTTTAATGTATTGGTTCTAAGTATTACTTCTGCTTGTTTGTTGAGAGCGGCCAGTTCTTTAGTCCATAATTCTTCACCAAGTTCTGAAACAGCAACTTCATCTATCCAATCTGGAATAGATTCTCTAAACTTTCTAATTTTTGAAAGTTCGTCAAATTTTCCTTTTATACGTCTAGAAGGTGTGGGCTCTATTTGATTCCAGTCTGGTAACGCTATGCCTTTTAAAACACACCAAACAGAAAATAGTCTCCATAAGTTATTTCTGTCAAAAGGCTCCTTAACCTCAGCTATCTCTGCATATAAACGCTTCCAGCGAACAATTTCATAGATGGTTTCTGCTACAAATTTACGATCACGGCTTCCCCATCGTTTATCCCTTTTTAGCGCTTTTTCAACTGCTTTATCTGCATAGACACCTTCATTAAAAATATCTCTAATACTATCTATTACAGTGTACACTAAGTTTCTATGTAATCTCAACTTACAAAAATTTAGGGTACAAATATACTAAAGACTTTGAGTTTAAAATCTTAATCTTTTTTCTTTTTAGTAAAGTCTTTGAAGATGACTTTTCTTATTTTTTCAATGATGTAAAAAGATAGATACACTCCATCCTGTTCGTTTCGAAGTTTTATTGGTAAAATATTTCTAGTCACCTTAAATCGATCGTTTAGAATTACATCATTACTACACACATTAATGGAATCAAAAGGAATTTAAAATTTAAATTTCATTAAATATCATTAATTTAGCAGTAAATCCAAGAACTAATGAATCTAAATAATCCTATTTATTACATTAGAGGTATTAGTAATGCTAGAGCTAGTAAACTTACATCAGAAATAGGGTTAAGAACTATAAATGATCTCCTCCACTTTTTTCCATACAGATACATAGATAGAACAAAATTTTATAAAATTAATGAGCTAGTTAATAATACTTCAGAGGTTCAAATAATTGGAGTTATTACCGAAGTTAAAACAGTTAAACAAAAGACAGGGACAAGATTAATTGCTAGATTTCAAGATGAAACAGGTTTCTTGGAATTAGTTTGGTTTAAAGGACATAAGTGGATCAAAGATTCCTTAAAAATAAATACTCAATATGTTATTTATGGAAAATTAAATCACTTCAAAGGAATGTTTTCCATAGTTCATCCAGAAATGGATATTTTAAATGATTATGAGGCTAAGCTTCAAACCAAATTGCAACCCATTTACTCTTCAACAGACAAATTAGTAAATAGTGGAGTAAGTAATAAAGTGTTTAGGGGTTATATTCAAGAACTTCTTCAACAAATATTTGAAAAAATTGAAGAAAGTTTGTCTTTCGAGTTAATTTCTGCTCATAAACTAATAGGAAAAAAAGAAGCGTTGCTTAATATTCATTTTCCAACATCTCCTGAAATGTTAGAAAGAGCTCAATATCGTTTAAAATTTGAAGAATTATTTTTCATACAATTACAGCTAATCAGAAAAAAAATCATTAGAAAAAATAAAATTAAAGGGTATGTCTTTAACCAAGTTGGAGAGGTGTTTAATGAGTTCTATGCAGAGCATCTTCCTTTTAAACTTACCAATGCACAAAAATTAGTATTAAAAGAAATTAGAAAAGATGTAGCCTCTAATGCTCATATGAACAGATTATTACAAGGTGATGTAGGTTCAGGAAAAACAATAGTAGCCCTTTTAACAATGCTATTGGCCATAGATAATGGCTTTCAAGCTTCAATTATTGCGCCTACAGAGATTTTAGCAACTCAACATTATTATGCGATTAGTGATTTATTAAAAAAAATGAACATTTCAGTAGATTTATTAACAGGCTCTACTAAAGTAAAGAAAAGAAGAGAAATTCATGAAAATTTAGATAATGGTCAACTTCATATTTTAATTGGAACACATGCAATTTTAGAGGAAAAGGTATCCTTTAAAAATTTAGGAATAGCAATTATAGATGAACAACACAGGTTTGGAGTTGCTCAACGCTCTAAAATGTGGAAAAAAAATAAACTGCCACCACACATTTTAGTGATGACTGCTACACCTATTCCAAGAACACTGGCTATGAGCGTTTACGGGGATTTAGATATTTCTGTAATAGATGAGTTGCCACCGGGTAGAAAAGAGGTACAAACAGTCCATAGATTTGATAAAAATAGATTAGCTGTTTTCAATTTTATGAAAAAAGAGATTGAGAAAGGAAGACAAGTCTATGTTGTATATCCACTAATTCAAGAGTCTCAAGCTATGGATTATAAAGATTTAATGGATGGTTTTGAAAGTATTTCAAGAGAATTTCCGATACCTAAATATCAAATTAGTATTGTTCACGGTAAAATGAAAGCTCTAGACAAAGAATATGAAATGCAACGTTTTGTTAAAGGAGAGACTCAGATTTTAGTTGCTACAACTGTTATAGAGGTAGGAGTGAATGTACCCAATGCTAGTATTATGGTTATTGAAAGTTCAGAACGTTTTGGATTAAGTCAACTGCATCAACTTAGAGGTAGAGTAGGAAGAGGAGGAGACCAAAGCTATTGTGTATTATTATCTGGAATCAAATTATCCTCTGAAGCCAAGACTAGATTAAAAACAATGGTAGAAACTTCAGATGGTTTTAAAATTGCCGAAGTAGATTTGAAGTTACGTGGCCCTGGAAATATGATGGGTACCCAGCAGAGTGGTGTTCTAAATCTTAGAATAGCAGATGTTGTTAAAGATTCACCAATTCTTTACAACGCTAGAAATGCTGCAATAGATCTTTTAAAAGAAGATCCAAACCTTTTAAAACCGGAAAACAGTCAAATTCATAAAACATTTGCTGAAATTTCTAAAACCTCTGGAGCTTGGTCTAACATCAGTTAGAATACCATGTAGGGTTATTCTTTAAAACCTCTCTAAATATTGGGCAATTTTTATGATGTGCTCCATCTAAATACCCGGTACTCATTAAAAATTCTCCTGTAATTTCTCCACCGGTAAATTTAAATGTCTTTTTAAATAATTTCACCCATTGATCTTTAGTTTTTGGATGATGATGATCTAACCACAATTGAAAAGATCCCATTTCTTGTTTAATTTTCATGATAACAGAGGCATTGTGAATAGCAGCATTTATTTTTAGTTTATTTCTAATGATTCCAGTATTATTTAAAAGACGATTTATATCTGTTTGATTATAGTTAGCAACCGATTTGATATCGAAATTTGAATAAGCTGTCCTAAAGTTTTCTTGTTTTTTTAAAATAATATCCCAAGACAAACCAGCTTGATTAATCTCTAAGATTAATCTGCCAAATAACTCATTATCTGAATATATAGGAAAACCATATTGGGTATCATGATACAACTTGTGAATATTGTCTTCTTTTTGATTGTAAGCGAAATTACAGTATGAATTAGATGTTTCCATAAGGAGATGATACTTGTGATTTTATATAGATTGATTCATGTTATAAATAAATTAATTTGTGAGTATGTGAATACTATATCTATACATATTGTAAATTTAAAAAAAACTTCTATTTAAGACTTTAATTTATTTAAATTTGCAGTTAAATCTTAAAAGTTAGATGAAGATATCATATAATTGGTTGAAACAATTTTTGCAAGTTAATTGGGAGACCAGTAAAACAAGTGAATTACTCACGGATCTTGGATTAGAAGTTGAAGGCGTTGAAACTATTGAGTCTATAAAAGGGAGTCTTGAAGGTATTGTAATTGGTGAGGTTTTAACATGTGTTCAACACCCTAATGCAGACCGTTTAAAAATAACTACTGTAGATTTGGGATTAGAGATTCCTGTACAAATTATTTGCGGAGCACCTAACGTTGCGTCTGGACAAAAAGTACCGGTAGCAACCATTGGAACCACTCTTTATGATGATAAAGGAGCTGCTTTTAAAATTAAGAAAGGAAAAATAAGAGGAGAGGAGAGTCATGGAATGATTTGTGCCGAAGATGAACTAGGTTTAGGAACCAGTCATGAAGGTATTATGGTTCTTAATAAGAAGTTGAAACCAGGCACACCCGCTGCAGAAGTTTTTGATATAGAAACAGATCATGTTTTTGAAATTGGCTTAACTCCAAACAGAGCTGATGCAATGAGTCATTACGGAGTAGCAAGAGATTTTCGTGCAGGACTTATACAACATGGTATTAATTTAGAATTGATAACACCTTCTGTTAGTGATTTTCATGTAGATGAGAGAAGACTTCGTTTTGATATAGAAGTAGAGAATAAAGATTTAGCAAAACGGTATTGTGGAATATCTATAGTAGATATTGAAGTCAAAGATTCTCCAGAATGGATTCAAAACAAGCTAAAAGCAGTAGGAATTTTACCTAAAAATAATGTGGTAGATATCACTAATTATGTATTGCACGAGTTGGGGCAACCTTTACATGCTTTTGATGCAAATAAGATTAAAGGAAATAAAGTTCTAGTAAAAACATTAAAATCTGGAACAAAATTCACAACGTTAGATTCAATAGAAAGAGAGTTACACGCAGAAGACATCGTGATTTGTGATGGAGAATCTAATCCAATGTGTATTGCAGGAGTTTTTGGAGGTGAGAAGTCAGGTGTTACAGACAAAACAACTTCAATTTTTTTAGAAAGCGCTTATTTTAATCCAGTAGCTATCCGTAAAACAGCAAAAAGACACGCTTTAAATACAGATGCATCTTTCCGATTTGAAAGAGGTATAGATATCAATTTTACAAAGTATGCATTAAAAAGAGCTGCTCTACTAATAAAGGAATATGCTAATGGGAAAATTGCATCAGATGTGATGGATTTTTATCCTGATAAAATTGAAGATTTTCAGGTGTTTCTTTCCTACGAGAACGCTTTTCGTTTAATTGGTCAAGAAATAGATAAAGAAACTATAAAAAATATTTTAGCTTCTTTAGAAATAAAAATTAATAGTGAAACGGAGGGAGGTCTTGGTCTTACCATTCCTTCCTACAGAGTGGATGTTCAAAGAGAAGCAGATATTATTGAAGAAATTTTAAGGGTATACGGATATAATAATATTAAGTTTTCACATAAATTAAATTCTTCAATTTCCTTCAATACAAATAAAGAGGTAACATTAGAAAACAGTATTGCTAATCAATTAACCAATTTAGGTTTTAATGAAACAATGGCAAATTCTCTTACCAAAGAGGAGTATATTACTTTTTCAGAAAATTTAAAATCAGAGTTCAATGTAACCATGCTAAATCCGCTGAGTAATGAACTAAAAGTAATGAGACAGTCCTTACTTTTTAGTGGTTTAGAATCTATTTCTTATAATATTAATAGAAAAAATAGTTCATTAAAATTATATGAATTTGGGAAAACCTATCACAAATATGAGAAGGGATATCAAGAAGATAAACATCTTACCCTATTTGTTTCTGGAGCTAAAACAAAGGATAGTTGGACTCATGTATCTAAGAACTCAGATTTCTTTTATTTAAAAGGAATAGTAATGTCTATTTTAGAGAGAATAGGAGTAACAAATCTAAAAACTAGCCCAGTTAAATCTGATCTATTTTCTGAAGGAATAGCATTTAGTTTAGGTAAAAATAAGTTGGTAGAATTTGGTGTTATCAATAAAAGAGTTTTAAAAGAATTTGGAATTAAACAAGAAGTATTATTTGCAGACTTTGATTGGAAATCATTAAATGAAATTTCAGGGAAAAAGAAAATTAAAGTTTCTTCATTATTAAAATTCCCCTCGGTAAAAAGAGATTTAGCCTTGTTAATTGATGAAAAAGTAACCTTTAAAGAAATATATAATCTTTCATTTCAAGTAGAAAAAAATTTACTTAAAGATGTGGGGTTATTTGATGTGTATCAGGGAGATAAGCTTCCTGAAGGAAAAAAATCTTACGCTGTTAGTTTTGTTCTTCAAGATAGTAATAAGACGCTTAAGGATGACCAAATAGATAAAATTATGCAAAAATTACAACAGTCATTTGAAAAAAATTTAGAGGCTGTTTTAAGATAATAATAAGCTCCATTTGGGGCTTTTTTTAACTAGATATGTACAAATTATTCATTCGTCGATTTCTTTTTTTATTTGACCCAGAAAAAATACACTATGTTACTTTTTCGTTAATTCGTTTTTTTTGTAAAGTTCCTTTTTTCTCAGCAATCTTTAGAGCGATGTATCTTATTGAAGATAAACGTCTAGAAAGAAATTTATTTGGTATTACATTTAAAAACCCTGTTGGATTGGCTGCTGGTTTCGATAAAAATGCTGTGTTGTATAATGAATTGGCAAACTTTGGCTTTGGTTTTATAGAAATTGGAACAGTAACCCCAATAGGTCAGGAGGGAAACCCTAAAAAGAGATTATTTAGATTAAAAGATGACCAGGGGATTATCAACAGAATGGGCTTTAATAACGATGGATTAGAAACTGCGATTGAGCAATTAAAGAAAAACAAAGGAAAGCTCATTATTGGAGGTAATATTGGTAAAAATACTCAAACATCTCCACAAAATTACACCAATGACTATGAAGAATGCTTTAAAGGACTACACCCTTATGTAGATTATTTTGTATTAAACGTAAGTTGTCCAAATGTAGGTAGTCATGAGAAGTTAAATGATAAAGAATATTTACAAGAATTAATTTCATCTATTCAAAATCTAAATATGTTAGAACCTACTCAAAAACCAATCTTATTAAAAATTGCTCCAGACTTAAATAACAATCAACTAGATGAAATTATTGAAATAGTTGCAGAAACAAAGATAGATGGTATCATAGCTT
Source organism: Flavobacterium sp. (assembly GCA_015665265.1). GTDB lineage: Bacteria > Bacteroidota > Bacteroidia > Flavobacteriales > Flavobacteriaceae > Polaribacter. The sequence goes on along the minus strand of JADFAM010000131.1, from coordinate 671 downwards.
CTAACACATCTACTTCCAGAAGCGGGTTAAAAGCTTCAAAAAAATATTTACAAGAAATTGGAAATGGTGGACTTAGTGGTTTACCAATAAAAGAGAAAAGTACAAGAGTAATTAAATATTTGAAAGATACTTCCAATAAAGCATTCCCTATTATTGGAGTAGGGGGTATTCATTCTGCCAAAGATGCACTTGAAAAAATAGAAGCTGGTGCAGATTTAGTTCAAATATACACTGGTTTTATTTATGAAGGACCGGCGTTAATCAAACAGATAAACAAAGCATTACTAAAGTGATTTTTAAACAGTAAAAATGGACATATTAATTTCATTTGTATTGGCTGTTTCCTTATTGGCAATATCTCCTGGACCAGACAATATTTTTGTTTTAATACAAAGCGTTGTTCATGGTAAAAAATATGGTATATCTACTATAGCTGGCTTAATGAGTGGTTGTTTGGTTCATACAACATTTGTAGCTTTTGGTGTTTCTACCATTATTAAAGAAAACAATACTATTTTTTTAGTTATAAAACTTTTAGGAGCAATTTATTTATGTTATTTGTCTTATAGGGTTTTTAAAAGTGATGCTACCATTACAATGACAACTCAAAACATTCAAAAAAAAACACCATTTCAATTGTTTAAAATGGGATTTATGATGAATGTATTAAA
>JADFAM010000106.1 GCA_015665265.1 Flavobacterium sp. | reverse complement strand
TTTTTTAAGCGAATACCTGCTACTGTGTGATCATTTAAATGAACATGAGTAATTTCTACATCTGGATGCATTTCAGTTTCCTCTCTATTAATGGCAAATCCATGATTTTGTGAAGTAATTTCTCCTCTACCAGTGAGTAAATTTTTAACTGGATGGTTAATCCCTCTATGTCCGTTATGCATTTTATAAGTAGATATTCCGTTTGCTAAAGCTATAACTTGATGGCCTAAACAAATACCAAATAAAGGTAAATCTCTTTTAATAATCTCTTTGGCCAACTCTTGTGCTTGTTTAAGAGGTTCTGGATCTCCAGGACCATTAGAAATAAAATAACCATCTGGATTCCATGAATGCAAATCTTCAAATGAGGAATCGTATGGAAATACTTTTACATAAGCTCCTCTCTTTACAAAGTTTCTTATAATATTTTTCTTAATCCCTATGTCTAGAGCAGCAATTTTTAAATCTGAATTTTCATCACCAACAAAATAGGACTCTTTTGTAGAAACTTTAGACGCCAACTCCAAACCTTCCATAGAAGGAACATTGGATAATTGAACTTTTAGGTTATCAATATTATCTATTTCTGTGGATATAATTGCATTCATAGCTCCATGGTCTCTTATGTAAGAAACTAGAGCCCTAGTATCAACATCTGAAATAGCTACTAAATTATGTTTTACAAACCAGTCTTTAAGATTTCCTGTTGAATCTACTCTAGAGTGTTCAAAACTAAAATTTCTAACAATTAAACCAGAAATTTTTATCCCATCAGATTCAACCTCAGAGGGGTTTACTCCGTAATTTCCAATGTGAGCGTTGGTTGTTACCATAATTTGACCAAAATAAGATGGGTCAGTAAATATCTCCTGATAACCTGTCATTCCAGTATTAAAACAAATTTCGCCAGTTACTGTTCCTTCAATTCCAACAGATTTACCATAAAAAATAGTTCCATCTGCTAATAAAACTAATGCTTTTTTTCGTTGTTGATATTTCATTGAATTTGTATTCTTAATTTGGTCACAAAAATTTACGTAAAAATAGGGATATTTATTTTTAATATAATTTTTTATCAAAAAAAAAGGCAACTTAAATAGCTGCCTTGTTTTTTAAAATTTAAATTTAAATAATATTGTCTAAGTTAGCTAAAACTTTTTTAAGATCGTCTATACTCTTATATGATAACTTGTTAAGAGAATAATACTTCATGATAGATTTTTTCTCGCTTTCATTAGATGCAAATGATTCCAAAATATACTTTTTCTTTAATCTAAATTCTTTGGTAGTTTTTTGATTATGAATGTAAAGAGTTTGTTTGTGTACTAGTTTATCATTTTTTCTAGCTAACATTGGATTTACAGAACCTTCAACTAACTTTACATTATGAAAATTTAAAATAGAAACTTTATCTGACTCATAAATTACTTCAAAAACTCGATTTCCAATCTCTGATTCTATTTTTTTAAAAACCTTTCCTAAAATATTAATATTATCTATTTTTTTCATGTCAAGAACAAATACCGAATCTTGTGATATTTTAGTAACTAGTCTATTAGTTCTTAAATTAAAGTTGATGTTGTCTAATGTAAAAGTTTTATTTTCTTTTGATTTCACTACTACTGGATAATTTTTCCAACTATCATATAAATAAATAGATCCATCTACTGTTCTAGGTGGATTTACAAATCTCATCGCAGTTCCGTAAGATCCACCTGGTGCAGAATTACCTCCACTTCCAGTTATTCCACTTAAACGTAATGTATTATTATCACTTACACTAGTAGATGATGAGCTTTGAGAAAATCCAATCATACTAATTGTTAAAAATAATAATGTTGTAATTTTTAGTTTTTTCATTTTTATATTTTTTTAGTTACACCTTTAGAGTAAGGTGAGGAGACTTTAAAATAGTTGCGTTAAATATTTATTTATTAGGTAAAAATATATAAAAAAAAGAGCAAGCTAAAATTTGCCTGCTCTTTTTAACATTTATTTAAAAACATTAATTTATTCTTCAGATTTTTCTTCCTTAGCCGTATCAACTACTTCGTTTGAAGCTACAACCTCGTCAGATTTCTTTCTTCTACTTCTACGCGTAGTCTTCTTTGCTTTATTTCCTTTAGGATTATAGATTTCATTGTAATCAACCAATTCTACCATGGCCATAGGTGCATTATCACCCTGACGATTTCCTAATTTAATAATACGAATATAACCTCCTGGTCTGTCTGCAATTTTTACTGATATCTCTTTAAAAAGTTCTGTCACTGCATACTTATCTCTTAGGTAACTAAAAACAACTCTTCTATTATGAGTAGTATCTGATTTAGATTTTGTAATTAAAGGCTCAACAAATATCCGTAATGCTTTCGCTTTTGCAACAGTAGTATTTATACGCTTGTGTTCTATTAAAGAACAAGCCATGTTTGCTAACATTGCTTTTCTATGAGCAGTTTGCCTTCCTAAATGATTAAATTTCTTTCCGTGTCTCATGACGTTTATTTTATGCTTTCATCTTGCTCAACTCTCTCTGAGGTGCAAATTATGAAAGGTTAATCTCTATCTAATTTATATTTTACTAAATCCATTCCAAAATTTAATCCTTTTACATTCACTAGTTCTTCTAGTTCAGTTAAAGATTTTTTACCAAAATTTCTGAATTTCATTAGATCACTTTTGTTAAAGGAAACTAAATCTCCTAATGTATCAACTTCTGCCGCTTTAAGGCAATTTAATGCCCTAACAGAAAGATCCATATCTATCAATCTAGTTTTTAATAACTGACGCATATGAAGAGATTCCTCGTCATACGTTTCAGTTTGTGCAATTTCGTCTGCTTCAAGGGTTATTCTCTCATCAGAAAATAACATGAAATGATGTATTAAAATCTTTGCAGCCTCCGTTAAAGCATCTTTTGGACTTATTGAACCATCAGTTTCAATATCAAAAATTAATTTTTCGTAATCTGTTTTTTGCTCTACACGAAAATTCTCGATAGCATACTTAACATTCTTAATTGGTGTGTATATAGAATCTGTAAAAATTGTACCAATTGGTGCACCCGATTTTTTATTCTCTTCTGCCGGAACAAAACCTCTACCTTTTTCTATCGTTAGCTCCATATTAATCTTAACAGACTTATCCATGTTACAAATTACTAAGTCTGGATTTAATACTTGAAAGCCAGAAATGAATTTTTGTAAGTCACCTGCAGTAAGTTGATCTTGTCCTGAGACAGCAATAGAAACAGTTTCTCTATCAGATTCTTCTATTTGCTTTTTAAATCTAACTTGCTTAAGGTTTAGAATAATTTCTGTTACATCTTCTACAATTCCTTTGATTGTAGAAAACTCGTGCTCTACACCATCAACACGTAATGATGTAATTGCAAATCCTTCAAGAGAAGATAATAATACTCTTCTTAAAGCATTTCCTACTGTTAAACCAAAACCTTGTTCTAAAGGTCTAAACTCAAATCTACCAGAAAAATCTGTAGATTCAATCATAATAACCTTATCAGGTTTTTGAAAATTTAAAATTGCCATATTGTTTTCTTCGTTTTAATTGTTAGTTGGTTGCGCGGTTTATAAGCGTGAAGAATTGCAAACAAACCCTTTGGCCAAATACCAATGTGGTTAATTTATTATTTAGAATATAATTCTACGATTAATTGTTCTTTGATGTTTTCTGGGATTTGTAATCTCTGTGGAGTTTTTACAAAAGTACCTTCTTTTTTATCAGAATTCCAGCTCAACCATTCATAAACGGCACTGCTAGATGCTAAAGAATCTTCAATAGCTTGTAGTGATTTAGATTTTTCTCTAACGGCTACTACATCTCCTTCTTTAAGAGAGTAAGATGGTATATTAACAAGTTCTCCATTAACAGTAATGTGTCTGTGAGAAACTAGTTGACGAGCACCTCTTCTAGATTTAGCGATACCTAAACGGTAAACTACGTTATCTAAACGAGCTTCACATAATTGTAATAAAACTTCACCTGTAATTCCTTTTGAGGAAGATGCTTTTTTAAATAAATTACTGAATTGACGTTCTAATATTCCGTAAGAATATTTAGCTTTTTGCTTTTCCATTAATTGGACAGCATATTCTGATTTCTTTCCTCTTCTTTTAGCATTTCCATGCTGTCCTGGAGGATAATTTCTTTTTTCGAAACTTTTGTCAGCTCCGAATATTGCCTCGCCAAATTTACGAGCAATCTTTGTTTTTGGTCCTGTATATCTTGCCATTTCTTTTGTTTTGTAATAGGGATTATGAATTAAGGCTTACTCCTTCGATAATCTGATTCCTATCAATTAAAATTTATTATACTCGTCTTCTTTTTGGTGGACGACAACCATTGTGAGGTGTTGGAGTAACATCAATAATTTCTGTAACTTCAATCCCTGAATTGTGAATAGATCTGATAGCAGATTCTCTACCATTACCCGGTCCTTTCACATAAACTTTTACTTTACGTAACCCTGCTTCATGAGCAACTTTAGAACAGTCTTCAGCAGCTAATTGAGCAGCATAAGGAGTATTTTTTTTAGACCCTCTGAATCCCATTTTTCCAGCTGATGACCATGAAATAACGTCACCTTTCTTGTTTGTTAAAGAAATAATGATATTGTTAAATGATGCTGTAACATGAGCTTCTCCAGAAGACTCTATGATTACTTTACGTTTTTTTGAACTTGTTTTTGCCATAATAATTTGGTATTTAGCAATAATGCCCTAGTAAATTGTGTCATTAACACGGCACACTAGTTAGTTAAAGCTTTTGTAACTTATTTTTTCTTGTTAGCTACTGTTTTTCTCTTACCTTTTCTTGTTCTAGAGTTGTTTTTTGTTCTTTGCCCTCTTAAAGGAAGACCAACTCTATGACGAATACCTCTCTGACATCCAATATCCATTAGACGTTTGATACTTAACTGTACCTCAGAACGTAATTCACCTTCTATAGTAAAAGTTCCAACTTGTTCTCTAATTGCAGCGATTTGGTCGTCTGTCCAGTCTTGAACTTTAACACTTTCGTCTACTTTTGCGTTTGCTAAAACTTCTTTAGCTCTACTGTTTCCTATACCAAAGATGTAAGTTAAAGCAATAACTCCTCTTTTATTCTTTGGAATGTCTATACCTGCTATTCTTGCCATTACCCTTGTCTTTGTTTAAATCTAGGATTTTGTTTATTAATTACATATAATCTACCTTTTCTGCGTACTATTTTGCAGTCGGCACTTCTTTTCTTTACTGATGCTCTAACTTTCATTAGTTCTAATTTTTAATATCTATAAGTAATTCTAGCCTTAGATAAATCATAAGGACTCATTTCTAATTTAACTTTATCTCCTGGTAATAATTTAATATAATGCATTCTCATTTTACCAGAAATATGAGCTGTTACAATATGACCGTTTTCTAACTCTACACGAAACATAGCATTTGATAATGCCTCAGTGATAGTTCCATCTTGTTGTATTGCTGATTGTTTAGCCATGATTTACTTTAATGATTTTCTATTACTATTACCTGACTTCATTAAACCGTCATAATGACTGTTTAATAAATAGGAGTTAATTTGTTGTATGGTATCTATAGCAACACCAACCATAATAATTAGTGAAGTACCTCCATAAAATAAAGCCCATCCTTGTTGAACTCCAAACTGAACAACAATTGCAGGAAGAATAGACAATCCTGCTAGGAATAAAGAACCTGGGAAAGTGATTCTAGATAATACAGAATCTAAACGTTCAGCAGTATCTTTTCCTGGTCTAATCCCTGGAATAAATCCACCGCTTTTCTTTAAATCGTCAGCCATCTTATTCGTAGGAATAGTAATAGCTGTGTAAAAGAAACTAAAAATTACAATTAACAATGCAAATATTACATTATACCAAAGCCCAAAAGGGTCTTGTAATTCGGACAGTACGGGAAATTTTCTTGCTAGAGCCCCTGGTGCAAACATGATCGCTTGAGCAAAAATGATGGGCATCACTCCAGCAGCGTTTAATTTTAATGGAATATAGTCTCTTGATCCTGCGGTATTTTGGATATTTCCAGCAACTGTTCTTCTAGCATATTGAACAGCAATTTTTCGAACAGCTGTTACCAAATACACACTTAACAGAATAACTACGAACCAAACAATAATTTCTATTAAAACCATCATCACACCACCAGCACCTGCATTTGTTGTCTTTGCCACATACTCTTGTAAAAAAGATGCAGGAAAATTAGCAATAATACCAACTGTTATTAAAAGAGAGATACCATTACCAACCCCTTTATCTGTGATACGCTCACCCAACCACATAGCAAAAATTGTACCTGCAGTTAATAATATCATAGATGAAAGCCAAAAAGTAGCACCAGTAACAAGGAATGCCTCTGGCGGTAGGCCAAATGTATTCTGGATAGCTGCTATGTAGGTTGGACCTTGAACCATCGTTATTAAAATGGTTAACCATCTGGTAATTTGTGTAATTTTCTTTCTACCACTTTCACCGTCCTTTTGTAATTTTTGCAAATATGGAACTGCTATTCCCATTAATTGCACTACAATAGAAGCAGATATGTAAGGCATAATACCTAACGCCATAATTGATGCTCTAGAAAAAGCACCCCCTGTAAATGCGTTCAATAATCCTAAAAGACCTGAAGAAGTACTCTCCTTTAATGCTGATAGTTGTAATGGATCTATTCCTGGTAATGGAACACCTGCCATAAACCTGTATACAGCAATTAAACCTAGAGTTAGAAGAATTTTGTTTTTCAATTCTTCAATTTTCCAGATATCTTTTAATATGGTTATAAAATTCTTCATTTATAGATTCTTATAAAGTAACTACCTCTCCTCCAGCAGCTTCAATAGCAGCTTTTGCAGTTGCAGTAAATTTATGAACAGTAACGTTTAATTTAGCTTTTAACTCTCCACGACCTAAGATTTTAACTAAGTCATTTTTTCCTACAACACCATTTGCAACTAAAATCTCTAAATTAACTGTATCAGTTATTTTCTTGTTGTCAACTAATTCTTGAAGTTTATCTAAATTGATTCCTGCATATTCCTTACGGTTTATGTTTGTGAAACCAAATTTAGGCACACGTCTTTGAAGTGGCATCTGACCTCCTTCAAAACCAATCTTTCTAGAATAACCTGAACGAGATTTTGCTCCGTTATGACCTCTTGTAGATGTTCCGCCCTTTCCAGATCCTTCTCCTCTTGCAATTCTTTTTGCACTTTTAACAGATCCTTCTGCTGGTTTTAAGTTATGTAAACTCATCTTTTATATTGTATTAAATTTCCGTAACGGAAACTAGGTGTTTAACTCTATTTACCATACCAATTATTGTAGGAGTTGCCTCATGTTCTACAGTTTGGTTCATTTTACGTAAACCTAGAGCCTCTAAAGTCCTTTTTTGATTTTGAAGGCGCCCGATTTGACTTTTTACTTGTGTAACTTTAATTTTTGCCATCGTGATAGGTTTAACCGTTAAAAACTTTCTCTAAAGATATTCCTCTTTGCTTAGCTATTGCAGCAGCACTACGAAGTTGTAACAAAGCATCAAAAGAAGCTTTTACAACGTTGTGAGGATTTGATGATCCTTGAGATTTTGATAATACATCATGAACACCAACTGACTCTAATACAGCACGAACAGCACCTCCAGCGATAACTCCGGTACCATTTGAAGCTGGTTTGATAAATACTTTGGCTCCACCAAACTTCCCTTTTTGCTCGTGAGGTACAGTTCCATTTAAAATTGGGATTCTTACTAAGTTTTTCTTTGCATCTTCAATTGCTTTTGCAATAGCAGATGCTACGTCTTTAGATTTTCCTAATCCGTGACCAACAACTCCGTTTCCATCACCTACAACTACAATGGCAGAAAAACCAAATGCTCTACCACCTTTTGTTACTTTGGTTACACGTTGTACTCCTACAAGTCTGTCAACAAGCTCTAATCCGCTTGGTTTAACTCTTTCTACGTTTTTATATTTATGATACATACTATAGACTTATTAAAATTTTAAACCAGCTTCTCTAGCAGCTTCTGCTAATACTTTTACTCTACCGTGATATAAATATCCGTTTCTATCAAAAGCAACTGATTCTACTCCAGCTTTAGCAGCTAAATCAGCAATTGATTTACCTACGGCTGCGGCAGCCTCTTGTTTTGTTGTTGCTTTAATTTCATTATTTCTTGATGAAATTGAAGCAATAGTTGCTCCGTCTACATCGTTTACTAATTGAGCATAAATTTCTTTATTACTTCTGTAAACAGATAATCTTGGTTTAGATGCTGTTCCTGAAACAATCTTTCTAATTCTATACTTAATTCTAGTTCTTCTTTGAAGCTTTGATAATGCCATAACTCTTATAAATTATGCAGATTTACCTGCTTTTCTTCTTAATACTTCACCTACAAACTTAACTCCTTTACCTTTATAAGGTTCTGGTCTACGGAAACTGCGAATTTTTGCAGCAACTTGTCCAACCAATTGCTTATCATAAGAAGATAGTTTAATAATAGGGTTTTTTCCTTTTTCAGATATCGTCTCAATTTTAACTTCTGGAGCTACTTCTAAAACAATATTGTGAGAAAAACCTAATGCTAAATCTAATTTTTGACCTTGATTTGAAGCTCTGTAACCTACACCGACTAACTCTAAATCTTTAGTCCATCCTTTACTTACACCTTCAATCATATTAGATATTAAAGCTCTCATTAAACCATGCTGAGCTTTGTGGTTTTTACTTTCAGAGGCTCTATCTAATGTGATAGATGCATCATCTATACTTACAGTAATTCCCTCGGAAATGGATTGGGTTATCTCACCTAATTTACCTTTTACTGTAATGATATTTTCGTTTACGTTTACATCTACACCTTGTGGAATGCTAACTGGATTCTTTCCTATTCTACTCATATCTAAGGCTTAATGAACGTAACATAAAACTTCTCCTCCAACATTTTCTGCAATGGCTTTTTTGTTTGTCATTACACCTTTGGAAGTTGAAACAATAGCTATACCAAGTCCATTTAATACTCTTGGCATTTCGTTTGCGCCAACATATTTACGTAAACCTGGTGTACTGATTCTTTGGATTTTTCTGATTACTGACTCTTTTGTGTCTTTGTCATATTTTAAGGCAATTTTGATAGTTCCTTGAACAGAACTGTCATTAAATTGGTAACTTAAAACATACCCCTGATCAAACAAAATTTTTGTCATTTCCTTCTTCAAGTTTGAAGCTGGAATTTCTACTACTCTGTGTCCTGCAGAAATTGCGTTTCTAACTCTCGTTAGAAAATCTGCGATTGGATCTGTATACATATTTATTTAAATTTCGACTCCGGTTTTCAGTTACCTCTATTTTACCTACAGATTACTCTGTGATAACTGAACCTAAAATCAGTTAATTTCTATTTTACTCAAAAATTTAAGAGCATGCAAAAGTACACAATCTATTTGTAATTTTGAGATTTATCTTACATTTCTACCAGCTAGCTTTTCTAACACCTGGTATCAACCCTTGATTTGCCAATTCACGGAAAGTCACACGTGACACTCCAAATTGACGCATATACCCTTTTGGACGACCTGTAAGCTTACATCTGTTGTGCATTCTTATTGGTGACGCGTTTTTAGGTAACTTTTGCAATGCTTCATAATCTCCAGCTTCTTTTAAAGCTTTTCTTTTTTCAGCATATTTTGCAACTATTTTTGCTCTTTTACGTTCACGAGCTTTCATTGATTCTTTAGCCATCTCTTAATTTTTTTTGAATGGTAAACCTAATTCTCCTAATAAAGACTTTGCTTCTTTATCAGTATTTGCTGATGTTACAAAAGTAATATCCATCCCATTGATTTTTTTAACTTGATCAATATTGATTTCTGGATAAATAATTTGCTCAGTAATTCCTAAATTATAATTACCTCTTCCGTCAAATCCATTCGCTTTGATTCCATTGAAATCTCTAACACGTGGTAATGACGCAGTAACTAAACGATCTAAAAATTCATACATTTTATCTCCACGTAAAGTAACTTTAGCACCAATTGGCATTCCCTTACGTAATTTAAAAGAGGCAACATCTTTTTTAGAAATTGTTGCAATAGCTTTTTGACCAGTAATAGTGGCCAATTCTTCTAATGCATAATCAATCAATTTCTTATCAGCAATAGCAGCTCCTACACCTTTACTAACTACAATTTTTTGTAGTTTAGGCACCTGCATTACATTACTGTAACTAAATTCATCTGTTAGAGCCTTCATGACTCTACTCTTATATTCTTCTTTTAATCTTGGTATATAACTCATGATTAGACTTATTTTTTAGTTTTTTTAGAGATTCTAGTTTTAGTATCTCCGTCAACTTTATAACCAACTCTAACAACAACACCATCTTCAACCAACAAAAGGTTAGAGATATGCATTGAAGCTTCTTTCTTAACAATACCACCTTGAGGACTCTGAGCACTTGGCTTTGTATGTTTAGATATCATATTAACACCTTCAACAACAACCCTGTCTTTGTCTTTAATGATTTGTAATACTTTTCCTTCAGACCCTTTGTGGTCTCCTGCAATTACTCTTACAGTATCTCCTGACTTAATTTTAAACTTCTTCATCTTATCTTGTGGTTTAAAGCACTTCAGGTGCTAGTGATACTATCTTCATAAACTGTTTCTCACGTAATTCACGACCAACTGGTCCAAAAACACGAGTTCCTCTCATTTCTTCCGTAGGACTCAATAAGACACAAGCGTTATCATCAAACCTGATGTAAGATCCATCTTTACGACGTACTTCTTTTTTTGTACGAACAACAACAGCTCTTGAAACTTGACCCTTTTTTACGGTTCCGTTTGGAGTTGCAGACTTAACTGTAACAACAATTTTATCTCCTACCCTAGCGTAACGTTTTTTTGTTCCTCCTAAGACTCTAATCACTAAAACTTCTTTTGCTCCAGTGTTATCTGCGACTTTTAATCTTGATTCTGTCTGTAACATATTATTTAGCTCTTTCTAGGATTTCTACTAATCTCCAACGTTTTGACTTACTCATAGGGCGAGTTTCCATAATTTTTACGGTATCACCTTCGTTGCAATCATTCTGTTCGTCGTGAGCAACATACTTTTTCGTTTTTAATACGAACTTACCGTACATTGGGTGTTTTACTCTCTTTACTTCTGAAACAACAATAGATTTCTCCATTTTGCTGCTAGAAACAACACCTATTCTTTCTTTTCTAAGATTTCTATTTTCCATCTTTAAAATTGACTTAGAATTATTGTAATTCTCTTTTTGTTAACTCTGTGGCAAGTTTTGCAACAGTTCTTCTTAAAGTTCTTAACTGCATTGGGTTTTCCAATGGAGTTATGGCATGAGCCATTTTAAGATCGATATAATTTTTCTGCGACGCTCCCAACTTCTCTTTTAAATCAGCAGCTGATAATTCTTTAATTTCTGATTGTTTCATGTTCTTATAGAATTAAGCGTTAATATCAAAGTCTCTAGCTATCACAAACTTCGTTCTTACTGGAAGTTTTTGAGCTGCTAAACGTAAAGCTTCTTTTGCAACATCCATTGGCACACCACCAATTTCAAACAAAATTCTACCTGGCTTAATAACTGCAACAAAATGATCTGGAGCACCTTTACCTTTACCCATACGTACTTCTAATGGTTTTTTGGTGATAGGTTTGTCTGGAAAAATTTTAATCCAAAGCTGTCCTTCTCTTTTCATGTGACGAGTTGCCGCGATACGAGCTGCTTCGATTTGACGTGAGGTTAAAAGGTTCTGGTCTAGAGATTTTATACCAAACATTCCATTGGAAAGTTGATTACCTCTTCCAGAAATACCATTCATATTTCCTTTCGCCTTCTGTACCTTACGGTATTTTACTCTTTTTGGCTGTAACATTGTTAATTTCTAAATTTTAAAAATTATTTTCTTCTACGAGGTTGACGTTTCTGATTACCACCTTTGTTTGATCCACTCTGTTTTTTAGACAGACCAACTAATGGAGATAATTCTCTTTTACCATAAACCTCACCTTTCATAATCCATACTTTCACACCGATTCTTCCGTATGTAGTATGAGCTTCAACAAGTGCATAATCAATATCTGCTCTAAAAGTAGATAAAGGTATTCTACCTTCTTTGTAATGTTCAGAACGAGCCATCTCTGCACCGTTTAAACGACCAGATATTTGGATCTTGATTCCTTCAGCATTCATTCTGATAGAAGCGGCTATTGCCATCTTAATTGCTCTCTTGTAAGAAATTCTATTTTCAATTTGACGCGCAACACTAGAAGCAACTAATTTTGCATCTAATTCTGGACGTTTAATCTCAAAAATATTAATTTGAACCTCTTTACCTGTGATGTTTTTAAGCTCTTCTTTTAACTTGTCTACCTCTTGACCTCCTTTACCAATAATGATACCTGGACGTGCCGTAGTGATAGTAACGGTTACAAGTTTTAAAGTACGCTCAATAATTACACGAGAAACACTTGCTTTAAATAATCTAGCATTTACATACTTTCTTATTTTGTCATCTTCAGCGATTTTATCACCGTAGTTCTTTCCACCGTACCAGTTAGATTCCCATCCTCTGATAATTCCTAAACGATTTCCTATTGGATTTGTTTTTTGTCCCATTTCTACTAACGATTAATTACTGATATTTTTTGCTCCTAACTCTAAAGTAACGTGATTAGAACGCTTACGAATTCTGTGTGCACGCCCCTGTGGAGCTGGTCTTAGTCTTTTTAACATTCCTGCGCTATCTACACATATAGATTTTACAAATAATCCAGCATCTTCAATGCTAGCATCAACATTTTTAGCTTGCCAGTTTGCAATCGCAGACAATAACAATTTTTCTAAATTTATAGATGCTTCTTTTGGGCTGAATTTTAAGATTTGTAAAGCTTTTTCAACTTCAACTCCTCTTACTTGATCTGCTACTAAGCGCATTTTTCTTGGTGACGTAGGACAGTTAGTTAGTTTAGCAAAAGCTTTGCTTTTTCTAGACTCTTTCAACTGCTGTGCCATATTGTGTTTACGAACTCCCATTACCTACTATTTTTTACCTTTATTTTTTGCACCTGCATGCCCTCTAAAAGAACGTGTTGGTGAAAATTCTCCTAATTTATGTCCTACCATATTTTCAGTAACATATACTGGAACAAATTGACGTCCATTATGAACTGCTATCGTTTGACCAACAAAGTCAGGTGTTATCATACTTGCTCTTGACCAAGTTTTGATAACTGATTTTTTTCCTGCTTCTACGTTAGCCATTACCTTTCTCTCTAACTTATAGTGAACGTAAGGTCCTTTTTTTAATGATCTTGCCATAACTTATTATTTCTTTCTACGTTCTAAAATATATTTATTACTCGCCTTGGTTTTAGACCTTGTCTTGTATCCTTTAGCCGGAATACCATTTCTAGATCTTGGATGACCTCCTGAAGATTTCCCTTCACCACCACCCATTGGATGATCTACTGGATTCATTACAACAGCTCTAGTTCTAGGTCGTTTACCTAACCATCTAGATCTACCAGCTTTACCTGATACAAGTAATTGGTGATCTGAATTAGATACCACACCAATTGTAGCGGTACAGGTTAACAAGATTAGTCTCGTCTCTCCTGAAGGTAATTTTACTGTCGCATATTTACCATCTCTTGCCATTAATTGAGCAAATGAACCTGCTGAACGAGCCATTACAGCTCCTTGACCTGGACGTAACTCTATACAAGATATTGTTGTTCCCAAAGGAATATCGCTTAACGGCATCGTATTTCCTATTTCTGGTGCTGAACCAGAACCAGATACAATAGTCTGACCTACTTTTAAACCGTTTTGTGCTATCACATAACGCTTCTCTCCATCAGTATAACTAACTAATGCAATAAATGCGGTACGATTTGGATCGTACTCGATAGTTTTTACTGTTGCAGGGATACCATTTTTATCTCTTTTAAAATCGATAATACGGTATCTTTGTTTATGACCACCACCGATGTTTCGAGTAGTCATTCTTCCCTGATTGTTTCGACCTCCAGATCTTTTTTTCGGAGCAAGTAAACTTTTCTCCGGCTTATCAGTTGTAATGGTGTCGTACCCATTTACAACTCTAAAACGCTGACCTGGTGTTATTGGTTTTAATTTTCTAACTGACATTTCTTCTTTTCTTAAAGATTGTTATAAAAATCAATGCTCTCTCCTTCTGCTAACTGAATAATTGCTTTCTTGTAAGCACCTTTTTTTCCAGTAACTAAACCTTTTTTGGTGAATTTAGTATTTTTTTGAACTGGATAGTTTAAAGTTTTTACACTAGAAATAGAAACTCCATAAGCAGTTTCTACTGCTTTTTTAATTTCAATTTTGTTAGCGCCCTTATCTACTACAAATGAATAGCGGTTAAACAACTCACTATCATTGGTAGCTTTTTCCGTAATAATAGGTTTTATTAAAATACTCATCCTACTAACTTAAATTATTTTTAATTTCTTCTAAAGAGCTTTCAGAAATAACAACTTTACCAGCATTTAAAATACCATAAGTATTTAATCCTGAGTTATTTACAACTTTAGATGTTTTTAAATTTCGAGAGGACAAATATACATTATTATTTGACCCACTCAATACGAACAATGACTTTTTAGAATCCAACTCTAATGCTTTCAATACTTTAGTAAAATTTTTTGTTTTTACTGTATCAAAATTAAAGTCTTCAACTACAACCAAATTGTTGTCTTTAGCTTGAATACTTAAAGCAGATTTACGTGCTAACTGTTTTAAGTTTTTATTCAATTTGAAAGAATAACTTCTTGGTCTTGGTCCAAAAATACGACCACCACCTCTAAAAACTGGAGATTTAATACTTCCCGCACGAGCAGTACCTGTTCCTTTTTGTTTTTTTATCTTTCTTGTACTTCCTGCGATCTCTGCACGCTCTTTAGATTTATGAGTTCCTTGTCTCTGATTAGCCAAGAACTGCTTTACATCTAAATAGATAGCATGATCATTAGGTTCTATTCCAAATACTTCTTTAGAAAGCTCAACCTTTCTTCCAGTATCTTTACCATTAATGTCTAAAACTGCTACTTTCATTATTTCTGAATAGTTATGTAAGAATTTTTATGTCCTGGAATTGCTCCCTTTACCACTAGTAGGTTCTTTTCAGCAACTACCTTTAAAACTCTTAAGTTTTGAACTTTCACTTTTTCACCACCCATTCTTCCGGCCATTCTCATTCCTTTAAAAACTCTTGCAGGATATGATGCAGCACCAATAGAACCTGGGGCTCTTAAACGATTGTGTTGACCATGAGTTGCTTGACCAACACCGGCAAAGCCATGGCGTTTTACAACCCCTTGGAAACCTTTACCTTTAGAAACACCTGATACATCGACGAACTCGCCTTCTTCAAAATGATCAACTGTAATTGAATCTCCTAAATTATACTCTTTTTCAAACCCTTGAAATTCAATGACTTTTCTTTTAGCAGTGGTGCCAGCTTTCTTAAAGTGACCGTCTAACGCTTTGTTAGAACTCTTCGCCTTTTTGTCATCGAAACCAAGTTGTAACGCATTGTATCCGTCAACCTCTTCGGTTCTGACTTGGGTAACAACGCATGGACCTGCTTCGATTACTGTACAAGGAATGTTCTTCCCATTTTCGTCGAATAAGCTGGTCATTCCGATTTTTCTACCTATTAACCCAGACATATTTAATTATTATTAATTATTTAATTGTTTATATTTCCTTTGAATTTTGCTAAAAAAAACAGCGTTAAAACATTTTCAACGCTGAATATGTTTAACCGTTTTTCCTTCGCGAAACGCTCCGGACATGTCATTTAAAAATCACAAAACTATCTGTTAAGAAAGTCATGTGGTTTTTGAATGTATTACTTATACTTTAATTTCTACCTCAACACCGCTTGGTAATTCTAATTTCATCAGTGCGTCTATAGTTTTTGATGAAGAACTATAAATGTCTAACAAACGCTTGTAAGCAGATAATTGAAATTGTTCTCTTGATTTTTTATTCACGTGAGGTGAACGTAAAACCGTAAATATTTTTTTATTTGTTGGCAAAGGAATTGGACCGTTAACAACAGCTCCAGTACTTTTTACCGTCTTTACAATTTTCTCAGCAGATTTATCTACTAAATTGTAATCGTAAGACTTTAATTTTATTCTAATTTTTTGACTCATCTTATAATGATTTAGTAAATTAACCTTTAGCTTTTGAAATTACATCTTCTGATACATTTGATGGAGTTTCAGCATAATGTGAAAATTCCATTGTAGAAGTTGCTCTACCTGAAGACATCGTTCTTAAAGCAGTAACATAACCGAACATTTCTGATAATGGAACTAAAGCTTTAACCACTTTAGACCCAGCACGATCACTCATGTCATTAACTTGACCTCTTCTTCTGTTCAAATCTCCTACTATATCACCCATGTTTTCTTCTGGAGTTAGAACCTCTAACTTCATTAATGGCTCCATGATTTTTGCTTTGGCAGATTTTGCCGCTGCTTTGTAACCAAGTTTTGCTGCCAATTCAAAAGATAATTGATCAGAATCTACCGCATGAAAGGAACCGTCTTTTAACGTAACTTTCATAGAATCCATTTCATAACCTGCTAATGGACCATTTTTCATAGCTTCTTTGAATCCCTTTTCTACAGATGGCACAAATTCTCTTGGAACGTTACCTCCCTTAATAGTTGACTCAAATTGTAATCCTTGAAATCCTTCTTCTGCAGGCTCCATTGTAAATACAATGTCTGCAAACTTTCCACGACCACCTGATTGTTTTTTATACACTTCTCTGTGATCTGCAGCTGCAGTAATAGCTTCTTTATATTCTACTTGAGGTTGACCTTGGTTTACCTCTACTTTAAATTCACGCTTTAAACGATCTACAATTACATCTAAGTGTAACTCCCCCATACCTGAGATAATGGTTTGCCCTGAAGCTTCATCAGAACGCACTGTAAACGTAGGATCTTCCTCTGCTAATTTACCAAGACCAATACCTAACTTATCTACGTCAGCTTTTGTTTTTGGTTCAACAGCGATACCAATTACTGGATCTGGAAAGTCCATAGATTCTAATACTATAGGATGCTTTTCAGCAGTAAGCGTATCTCCTGTTTTTATAGATTTAAAGCCAACAGCTGCCCCAATATCACCTGCCTCAATAAAATCGATGGCATTTTGCTTGTTGGCATGCATTTGGTAAATACGTGAAATACGTTCTTTTTTACCAGATCTGTTGTTTAATACATAAGATCCAGCGTCTAGTCTACCAGAGTATGCTCTAAAAAATGCTAAACGACCAACAAATGGGTCTGTTGCAATTTTAAAAGCTAAAGCAGCAAATGGCTCCTTTACATCTGGCTTACGAATTTCTTCTTGATCTGTGTCTGGGTTTACACCTGTAATACCTTCTTTATCAGTTGGAGAAGGTAAATAACGACATACAGCATCTAAAAGAAACTGAACCCCTTTATTTTTAAAAGCAGAACCACAAATCATAGGAATGATAGCCATATCCATTACGGCAGATCTCAATGCATTGTGCACTTCTTCTTCTGTAATCGATTCTTCATCTTCCATAAATTTTTCTAAAAGATTCTCATCATAACTTGCAACTTCTTCAATAAGTAGTGCACGATATTTACGAGCTTCTTCTTTCATATCCTCAGGAATTTCGATAATATCAAAAGTTGCTCCCTGTGTTTGATCATGCCATACAATAGCACGGTTTTTTACTAAGTCTATAATTCCTTTAAAATCATCTTCATCTCCTATGTTTAGAACAATAGGAACAGCATTAGATTTTAGCATATCCTTAACCTGTTGACAAACACCAAGGAAATCTGAACCTTGACGATCCATCTTGTTTACGAAACCAATTCTTGGCACCTTGTAATTGTCAGCTAATCTCCAGTTAGTTTCTGATTGAGGCTCAACACCATCAACTGCACTAAATAAGAAAACTAATCCGTCAAGAACTCTAAGCGATCTGTTTACTTCTACAGTAAAATCAACGTGACCCGGAGTATCAATAATATTAAAGTGATATCCTTTTGTATCAGGAGTTTTTTCACCGTTTTCAATAGGAAAGTCCCATGTACATGTGGTAGCAGCAGAAGTAATAGTTATACCTCTTTCCTGCTCTTGTTCCATCCAGTCCATCGTTGCAGCTCCATCATGCACTTCTCCAATTTTGTGAGAAACACCTGTATAGTATAAAACGCGTTCTGTTGTAGTAGTTTTTCCAGCATCAATGTGTGCTGCAATACCAATATTTCTAGTATATTTTAAATCTCTAGCCATTTCTATTAAAATCTAAAGTGAGAGAATGCTTTATTGGCTTCTGCCATCTTGTGAGTATCTACACGTTTCTTAACCGCGGCTCCTTCTTCTTTTGCTGCTGCTAATATTTCAGCTGCTAAACGTTGTGCCATGGTTTTCTCATTTCTCTTACGAGTGTATGATATCATCCATTTAATAGCCATAGATACTTTTCTGTCTGGCCTTATTTGCATTGGGATTTGAAAGGTAGCCCCTCCTACACGGCGAGAACGAACTTCAACTTGAGGCATTACATTAGACAATGCATCTTTCCAAACCTCTAAAGCTGTTTTCTCTTCGTCTTCTTTTCTTTCTTCTACGATATCTATTGCATCATAGAATACTTTAAATGCTACCGATTTTTTACCGGCCCACATTAAATTATTTACAAAACGTGTTACTAACTGATCATTAAATTTTGGATCTGGTAGTAAAACTCTTTTTTTTGCTGCTCTTTTTCTCATGTCTTTACATTAAAAAAGTTACTAAATTACTTTTTTGGGCGTTTTGCACCATACTTCGATCTTCGTTGAGTTCTTCCCTCAACTCCGGCTGTATCAAGAGCTCCACGCACAACGTGATACTTAACTCCTGGCAAATCTTTTACCCTTCCACCTCTAACTAATACTATCGAATGCTCTTGTAGGTTATGTCCTTCTCCTGGGATGTAAGCGTTTATTTCATTACCATTAGTTAATCTAACTCTGGCAACTTTTCTCATCGCTGAATTAGGTTTCTTTGGTGTTGTTGTATAAACACGTGTACACACTCCACGTCTTTGAGGACAAGACGACAAAGCAGCCGATTTACTCTTCTTAGTTATTTTGGTTCTTCCTTTACGAACTAATTGTTGAATAGTTGGCATACTAAATTGTTACTATTTTTCGTTTGTACTTAAATTATACTCTTTTTTAAGAGTGCGCAAATGTACAACTAATTTCTTTCTATTCAAATCTGATTTAGTAATTTTTTTATGCAACAATTTAAACTCCTCTTATTTTTTTATTTTAAGCTACATTTGAATGTTTTTTAGAGCTATTTTGAATAAAAAAATTACACCTTATATATATATACTTTTTTTGAGTTGTTTTTCTCATCACATCTTAGGACAAGAAAATGAACTCATTTTAGTTACTAATGACACCATTCAAAACAGAATTGTATCTGAAATTTATTACACAAAAAAACATCCTCAAAAAAAAGATGTTTTAGATGAGATTAATAGAATTTTACAACAAGTTAAAAAAAAAGGATTCTTTACTGCAAGAATAGATTCTATCTCTAAAGCAGACAAAACTTTTAGTGCCCATATTGACCTAGGAAAAAAAACCAATAAAATTATTATTATTAATAAACTTAAACCCGAAGAGAGAACTAAACTTTATGGTGCTTCACAAACATCAGAGTCAGCTATTGATTCAATAAAAATAAAAACAAATGAGTTTGATGAATTTACAAATCAACTGCTAAAACAAATAGATAAATTAGGAAAATCGTTTTCAGAGATTTCATATATCAACCCAATTATGAAAAACGATACATTAATTATTGAATTAACAATTTCCGATTCATCAAATAGAAAAATTGATAAAGTTATTGTAAGAGGCTACAACGCATTTCCAGAAAAATTTATATCAAACTATTTTCTCATCAATACTAAAACCGTTTTTTCTAAACAAAAACTTAAAAACGTTTCTACTCTTACAAATAGGCTAGATTTTATAAAAGAAAACAAAGCACCTGAAGTACTTTTCAAAAAAGACTCTACACATTTGTATTTATTTTTTGATAAATTAGGAACAAGTAGTTTTGATGGTATCGTAAATTTTTCGTCAAAGGAAAATGGTAAAGGACTACTATTAAATGGAAACTTAGACCTAAAATTAAATAACACTTTTAATTCTGGAGAAAAATTTGAAATTATATGGAATAAAGTTTCTGATGAAAAAACAGATTTTAAAATTAACTCCTATGTTCCTTACTTATTTAATTCAAAATTCTCAACTACACTTGAATTCAATTTATACAGACAAGACTCAACTTTTATAAACACAGATTTTAAATTTAATACTGATTACTCAATTAATCAAAGATCACATGCATCTGTCCTATACAGAAGTGAAAATTCAAATTATCTATTAAATACACTCAATAATGAGATAACATCATATTCAAATTATTTTATTGGACTCGGATACCAAATGAAAAAATTATCTACATCCAAACTATATGATTTCAATAAGGGCGTAAAATTAAATTTAATTGTTGGAAAAAGAAAAACCAGTTTAGAATCAATTAATCAATTAAAACTTCATTTTTCTGCTTTTACTAACCTTCAAATAAATAATAGGAGCTATTTAAACATAAGAAATGAAAGTGGCTTATTAACCTCTAAAAATTATTTGTTAAATGAATTATTTAGAATTGGAGGAGCTAACAGTATTAGAGGGTATAACGAACAAAGTATTTACACCAACGGATATTCATACTATAATATAGAATTTAGATATTCATTAGATAGGTCATCTTACCTTTATTCTATTACTGACGTGGGAGCTTACAAAGAAAGCACAACTAAGAAAATAAAAAAACTACTTGGTATTGGCGCTGGGTATCAATTTAAAATAAACAACAACTTTGTGAATTTAGGATATGTAATTAGCACAAATTCAAGGACAAACACAAAATCAAACAACTCTACATTAGTTATAAAATGGACTTCATTTTTTTAACAAACTTTATTGATAATAAGGTGTTTCTTCAATTTTATTCGGTTTTTTTTAAC
>JADFAM010000080.1 GCA_015665265.1 Flavobacterium sp. | reverse complement strand
ATTATTTAAATATTTCTTAAATTTGTTTAAATCATAAACTAAATAATTTACAAGATGAAAAAAACACTACTTATTTTATTATTCTTAGGAGTGAATTCAATCTGTTTTTCTCAAGATTCAAAACTAACAAATGATGAGAAGCAGCAGATTTTAGCTGAAAGTCCATTCAACAATGTTTATCCTGAATCAATACTTAAAAGTTCAGCAACTTATTTTAAAGCTCAAATGGGCTTATATAAAGAAGGGGCTATAGCTGAAAAAGAGGCTCATTTAGTAGCACTAGGAACATCGGCAGCAGTTAAATGTCAATATTGTATTCCTTATCACATAGCTGAGCTAAAAAGATTAGGAGCTTCAGAAGATGAAATAAAAACGGCAGTTCTTATAGCAGCAGATATTATGAAAATGAGTACACTGTTTTACGGGAATGAGTTTGATCTAGAGGCATTTAAAAAATTACTTAAAGGAGAGTAAAAACTAAAAACATTACTTTTAAATTAAATTATAAAAGGTTTACAGAAATGTAAACCTTTTTTCAATTTATGATATAGAAATAGTTAATATTTTTTGATTTTATAATATGTAAAAAAATGAGAAAAAAATAAAGTTTCAGCTAGTGAATTAGACGTTCAGCTATTTGAAAATTCAAACAAAATAATAAAAGTTATAGTTGCTCCAGGACAAGGAGTATCTGAAGAAATTAGAGCGGGTGATGATGTGGTTACTTGTATGACAGACCATTAATACTTAAATTGCACAAAAAATTAAATATAAAAAAATTAAATATGGCCAAAGTATTTCTTTCTCTTGAAATCTCAGTAAAATCAGCTTCATCTCAGGATAATATAAATAAATTAAATTCTAATAATATACCTTTTGAGGAATATGAGGGCGAGATTTATTTAATTAATAAAAATGTATTTGATTCAGGAGTTGATTTAAGGAGTAGAGAATATGACAAGCCTTACGCAAAGTTTTGTATGAGATTAGCGGATACTACGGATTGTTCAATTTATATGGGAGAAGGATCGTTGGACGAGGAAGTTTTAGCTGTTTTATATGAGGTTTTTGGGGATGCTTTAGAGTTTCAGTTAACATTATCTTGCAATTCTGATTGGGAAAGTATTAGCGCTTGTATCATATTTAATGAAGAAGAAGATAAATATTATTGTGACACTGAAGTCACTGAATCATCCGAAGAAGACGATGATGAAGATGATGAAGATGATGATGATGATGATGATGATGAGTTAGATGGAGAAGATGAAAAGAAAATAAAATATCAGCTTAGTGAATTAGACGTTCAGCTACACGAAAATTCAGACAAAATAATTGAAATTAAAATTGCACCGGGATCAGGAATATCTGAAGAAATTAGAGCGGGTGATGATGAGGTTACTTTAGACTGCATAATGGGTTGGAATACAGGATCGTTCAGATATAAAATTCCTGCAAATACCCTAATAAAATTATTAAAAAGTAAACCCTTTGACGATATAAATTCAGAGGATTTAAACGAATTTGATTTTGAACTTATTAAAGTTGAGGATGGAAATTTGGACTTAAAAAAGGTTAATGATATTGATATAGAAAACGAAAATGAAATTATTGAATCCTTAAAGGGATCAAAGTATGAAATTGATGTAGAGGAAGATAAATATTTTGAAATAGAGCAACAAATGCGTGCTCTCTATGATAACGGAGATATCTATGACTCAGAATATACTTTTGGAAGTTTATTTTCATTAGAGTTTGATGATGATGAATTCGGTAGCTATTTTGTTGACTGGCACTATTCAAAAAATTTATTTACAAATGCAAAAAGACACTACGATGATAGTGATTATGAAAAAGCTATTAAGGTCTTGCAAAAGTATATTGCCTTTGAAGATAAAAAAGAAGGGCTTATTAATGGACTTCGACTGATTGCTGAATCTTATGAAGAATTAGAGGACTATACTAATGCAGTTCATTTTTATGACGAAGTTGTCAAGTTGGATCCCACAAATGATTTTTATTTTTCACACAAAGGCTACTGCCTAAAACAGGATCAAAAATATTCCGAGGCCGAAGAAGCTTTTAGAAAAGCCGTAGATTTAAATCCAAAGAATATATGGGCTTATATGATCTTTGGCAATGTTTTAAAAGACCAAGAAAAATACACTGAAGCAATTGAGGTTTATAATGAGGGAATCGAAAAAAACCCATCACAACCCAAAAATACAACTTCATTGTTCTGGCTACATCAAAACAAAGGACATATTTATTTTGATTTAAATAGGTGGGAAGAAGCTATTGAATCTTATCTTATAGCATTAGAATATGATCGTAACAGCGGGTATACTTATTATAATCTAGGAATTTCTTATTATAACATTGACAATTATAATAACTCTTACAACAATTTTGAAATAGTACATGAAAAAGATCCAGATTCTAAGGATAGTTATTCTTATTATCTAAAGGGTGAATGTAAAAGAATGTTAGATGAAAATGAGCAGGCCATAGTTGAATATGATTTATCTATAAAACAAAACAACGAAGAACATACGCTGCATTGTAATAAAATGAAAGGCGTTTGTTATTTAGAGTTAAAAGATTTTTCAAATGCTGTAGATTCATTTAATAAGGGCTTTAAAGACAAGTGGTCTTATCAGAAATTAGGAAAAGCATACTTTGGTTTGTCAAATTATGAAGCTGCTATAGTAAATTTTAACAAAGTTATTGAAATCGATGCAAACTACAAATGGGGCTATCAGGAAAAAGGTAAGACATTATTTTTATTAAAAAAATATCAAGAGGCAGAAGATTGCTTTAGTAAGGTTATTGAGATAGATCCAAATTATAAATGGGCTTACCATGAAAAAGGTAAAGTTTTTCTTAAACTTAACGACCATGCATCAGCTCTTAAAACCTTTGAAAAAGTAATTGAAATTGATTCTAATTATAAATCAGTTTTTTATGATTTAGCGTTTTCATATCAATTTATGGGAATGTATGAGAAAGCAATAGATTATTATAAAAAACTAATTAGTGGTAACTCTGCTATATCATGGAAAGAAAACCAGAACTTATTGCTTCATTATAATATTATTGCTGCTAAAAACAACGCACCACCTTCTTTAAAAAGCGAAGAAGATTTACTTAAAGATACTTCTAATAAATTTTTATTGGAAGCTCTATTAGAAAGAGGTAAACGTGAACATTATGATGATGAAGGTGCTTTTTATCCAGAAATAAGTTTAATAGATTTAAATAAGGTTATTGAAATAGATCCCAAATCATACAAGGCTTATTTTTTTAGAGCCAAGTTTTATTTAAATTCTGATTACAGTAAATTTTATTCAATTGAAAAGGGAACTGAGGATTTAAAGAGTTGTTTAGAAATAAAAAGATATACCCCAGCATTAATAAGATACGCTGGTTTAATTTCAGATTTTGACAAGAAATTGATGCTCATAACTGAGGCAATAGAACTTAACCCAGAAGATGCTTTTGCGTGGCAGAAGTGTGGTGAAATCCTCTACAACAATGAAGATTATGAAGGCGCACTGGAAAAGTTTATGAAATCTAATGAATTAGAATCTGATGGATGGAGCCTTCAAAAAATTGCAAAAACCTATGCAGCTTTAAAATTAAACGATGAAGCCATTGATTTTTACAACAAGGCAATTGAATTAGTTGACTGGTATGAAAACTGGATGTGTGAACTTTCTCAAGTTTATGTAGAAACAAAACAAATAGATAAGGCAGAGTCCTCAATTTTAAAAGCTTTAAACCACTATTCAATAGAAAAATACTATAGACAGCTCTATAAAATACTATGTTTAAAATACCCATCAGATGATTATAAGTCGGTGTTAAGCGAAATCTCTGATTTTCTTGATTCCTGTTATTTTGGTTGGGACAACGACAGTGAAAAGCCATCGGATTTAGAGTATTTAAAAACCTATGAGGAAAAATTAATATTTGAAAACAAATCAATTTTCTCTTTTTTTAAATTTTTAAAAGGGGAAACTATAAATCATTTCATTGAAAATGGTGGATATGTTGCAAAATTACATTTGCTAAAAAACCAAGCATTAAAAATTTCTCTTGATCATATTAATAAAATTATTTCCAATAGCAATTATACAGTGTTAGAAACTGCAATATCCCATCAACTTGTTTCATCTGAAATGTTAGACGAAATAATAGATGCAAACGATAACTCCTACTTATATTCATACAAACTTCTTGGTGTTTGCTCAAATCCTAACGTAACAGAAAAACAGATTGAAAAACTTAAATTAAATAAATATAATTGGGTTAAACAAAAGGCATACAGCGTTACAAAAGAATTTAATGGAATTGACAAATCAGATCGATACGTGCTCTTGGGACTTCTTAACAATCCTAATTTAAAATCAACTGATCACGATTATCAAAAGTTATTAGAATCTACATCTCCTTATAATTTTACATACAAACTTAATGGAGGAGGATTAGGAATTGAGGAGTATAGTGTTGCTGATATCCCAGAAGAAGATGTTTATGAAGGTTTTCTTGAAGTTGCGCCACAAGATGAAAACTGGTCAGATTACATAGCAAATGATTGGTATAATTATGGAGACTCTGAATATGGAGTTACTGATTATGTAGATGAAATTGATGTTTGGTC
The DNA here is from genome assembly GCA_015665265.1 of Flavobacterium sp. Lineage (GTDB taxonomy): Bacteria > Bacteroidota > Bacteroidia > Flavobacteriales > Flavobacteriaceae > Polaribacter. Next base: position 16,694 of record JADFAM010000080.1, on the reverse strand, counting down.
AGATGATGAATCGAGCATTGCAATACCTACATTTGTATCTCAGGTTCAAAGTTGGCCAAAAAATGAAGGTGAGATTTCTGCATCAGTTGGAGAATTTGTACAAAGAGTAACTTCTGGAGAAAAAGGAGAGTGGGAATATCATGAGTTTGAAATGGAAAACGAATTCAGACCAGAGAATCTACATCCAAAATACACCGATTCTGAAAGGGCGATAGAAGGATATGAATATCAAGATGAAGATGATTGGTTTGATATTGAAGGAGAATTACCTGAAAGTAGAGGATCATATACAGATATTGAGCTAATGTTAGGAACCGAAAGTGGACTCGTAAACATCTATTTTGAAGATATTAAAAATGAGATGGAGGACCAAGATTTGAATCCTGAAGATGAAGCAGATGTAAAGTCATATTTTCAAAAACTCATGAAAAAAGAAGGCATACAAAAGGTTGACGGAAAGTATAAAATTCATATAAGTGAAAGTAACTTTACGTTATGGGAGGTAGAATTTGTCTTAACCAATAGTTACGATAGAGAAAAATTCTCCTTAGAGGATGCTAGGAAAGATTTTTATGATAAGATTGGATTAAATGCTTTAGAAGACAGTGATGATGATATGCTTGATGATATTGTCCTTACGACTGAAATTCAATATTTTGCATGTGATAGTGGACATGGTGGAAACATTGTAAATGACTGTATAAATGCGCTTAAAGAAGATTCTCCTGGTTATGGCGAAATGGAATTTGAATACCGATGGAATAAATTAGAGTATAAAAATTACATTAATGAACCCGATATGAAGAACTATATTGAATGGGCTTTAAAATTATCTTCATACGGTGAAATCATTTTTGAAGATGGATATTTAATTGGAGATGATCTTTCTCTAATTTGGGATAAATTTGAAGAAATTTAATTCCAATTGTCTCTTTCCAATATCAAATTTAAATTGATGAACAAAAAAACAAAGAAATACCTTATTAAATACACTCTTGAAATATCAGTGGGTTAGCACAGACTTTTGCAAGTACACGATAAGCTGAAAATTCCTGTCTAAGATGGCTCCCCCTATTATTCAAAGTTGCAGCACAACTTCTTCTTTTAATGAATTAAATTGATGGTTTTATCAATTAAAAATACTATCTAATTATTGCCTAAAAGCTCTGCTACTTGATCATACGCTTCTTGAGTTAAGACATTAGTCCATTCTGTCTCGCCTTTGTAAATTGCCAAATAAGTTACATCTTGTTCTTTTGATGACGCATGCCAATGTTCAGTATTGGCAGAACATCTTATGACATCACCTTCTTTGATTACTATAGGTTGTTTACCTTTTTCTTGATAATAACCTTTTCCTGATACTAAAATTAATACCTGTTGATAAGTATGCTTGTGCCAATTCAATGTTGAATTCGCCTTGAAAGTTGCCTTAGTAATGTTGTAGGATAAAGACTCATCTGATCGAATCAATGGATTCAACCATGCTTCACCCAAATAATTCGTATTTGGTGCCTTAAATCCTTCTAAAAGATATGAAGACATCTCGTATTCATTGGTTTGAGCGAAAATACTCATTGAAAATAATGTAAATGCTAATAGTGTAATTGATTTCATGATTTAGATTTAGAATATAAATATATACTTTATTAGATTCCAAACACACCTAATAGTTTAAAAACATAAAACGATTACACTATAATAGTATAACCGTTTTATCAGTATAATTAGCTCCCCCTATTATTCAAAGTTGCAGCACAATTTCTTCTTTTGACGATCTACTCGCCTTGGACGATATACAATTTTCCTTCCTCTAAAACACTTAAGTAACGAGTATAAACTTCCTCTAATTGTGAAGGAAGTGGCTCAATAATTCCTTGGTTTCTAATTTGTTGCAACGGTATTGTATATGAAAAGTAGTTGATTTCTATGTGTTATTTTTCAATTTCAGAATAAAGATAGCAAGAAAAGAACCAAACTTTAAATTTAGCTCTTAACTGCTATTTTTTATATACCGTCTTGGCAACTGGCTTCTAATCCTCTTTTAAATGGAATCTTATTTTTTGGATTTTATCATATTCCTTGATATAATCAGGATGTTCAGTTTTCATTAATCTATCCCAAAACCTAAAATACAAACCGTAATTTCCTATAAATTTTGAATGATGCATATTATGATAAACTGAAGAATTGATAAATTCAAAAAGAAAAGAATTTCTAAACCATTTTGGCGCAATTTCATATCCTAAATGCCCATATACATTTATTGAAAAAGCACATAAACCAAATAGTAATAAAGATATTTTACTCATAGGAATAAAAAATAGTAGTATAACAATAAACATAGATTCAAATACTGCTTCTATAAAATGAAATGAATAAGATGCCCATGGTGATGGATTAATTGATTTATGGTGTAGAAAGTGTACTTTTTTATATAACCTTGGATGATGAATTGTTCTATGCATCCAATAAAAATAACTATCATGTACTATTAATGCTAACAAAACACTTATTGGAACCCACCAAATGCTATAATCAGATTTAGTATTGTAAAATAGTGTGTAATCCTTAAGAGGAGATTTTAGAATTGCCACTACAAGTACTGTTGAAATGAAAATCATTTGTATAGAATGTAAAATTTCTCTAATAAAATCTTTTTTCTTTGCCCAACGTGATTGTATTTTACCTTTTGAAAAGGTATTAGGGTATAGCTTATAAAAAATTAAAAATGGAACACCTGCAAAAATGAAATATTTTACTAGGTTTGTTATCAAAGGCGATAAGTATTGTAATACATCCATAATACTATGATTTACTTTTTTTCCATTGTAAAGATCTGCTCATTAGCCCAAAACTAATTTTTAATTCTAAGACTTCTTCTTTTGATATTATTTCTACATTATACCATTTCTTTCTTTTAACGGCATAAATTTTTCCAACCCATTTATTTCCTTCACTCCGAAGGCCTTTTAAGATAATTTTACCCATTTCAGCTTCCTCGTTGTTGGATGACTTTATTTTGCCTATCAACTGTTCACTTGAAAAAGAAATTTCAATTATCGTTTCTTCTTTTCCTGTTTTCCATAACCCTTCCAATGATTGTTGTGCAGACGAGTATACAATTGAAAACATTAGTAAGAACAAGGTTGTTAAAACCTTCATTTTAATTTTAATAACGGAATCATAATACATTTTTATTTTAAAGCTCTGGACAACTTCGAGCCAAACCGTCAAAAGAACTGGTTGCTGTAGTACATTCCCATTCAAGAGAAAAATCAGGTGTGGTTGCAGGTGGCGTATATCTTTCAATACTATAAGTAATGGGTGTGTTATCTAAAAGTGGTTTACGATTGTTGTAAAATCCTCCATCCGAACCATCTAAATCTCCTACTTGCATCGTAATACCATCCTCTAATAGGATACCTGTAACCCATAATCCTTCTCCATAATCTTCTTCTAACCCTAACTCCCAATTTTGATACCCTTCACCATCTAATACCCAAGAGTGTTTTACCCACCAAGCTCCTGTATCATCAGCTTCCATCAACTCTTCTCCGCTACCATTTAAATATACGGCATTAGGGTGAAAACAAGCTGTTTCTCCATTAATAGCAGTTGTACAATCGCCTGGTCCTACTTGGGCAGGTGCTAGTATTTGTCCTAATATTCTGTTTTGCGCATATACTGTAACTCTTTTGGTAGCAGCATCTATATGCATATCATTTATTACTTGTATAGGAGCAGGTAAGCTAGGGTCATTCACTTCACTTACCCAATACGCATCGTGTTGATTTAGAATTGAACAGACTCTGGCAAATGTATTTTCTACGATGGTAATGGATTCTGCTGGGTAATTTTCAGATTGTAGTGTATTGATAAAAACATTATTTGCTGTTTCGTCGCATCTGGTTTCCGGATTTTCAGCCAAATCATTTAAATAATTCGTAATAGTAGCTTTTTGACTTTCCTCCAATTCATTTAAATCATTCGTTTCTTGTATCCCATTTGCTAGCCAACGTCCTTGCTTATCTAAAGGGTCTAGATTTGCTAAGGTGGTTTCTGCTTCAACAATCTGTTGCGATTGACTACTATCGTCGTCATCTGAGCAACTTGTAAAGAAAGAGACTATTACTAAAGCTATTAGTACATTTAATTTTCTGTTTTTGTTTATCATATTACTTCATTTTAAATTATGAAGCAAATCTACTACTGCCTGAAAATCTATGGTGTTAACAAAAGATAATTAATGAAATAATGGATTATTTTTTAGAAGCAATACGTTTTCTAATCCTACTTAAAGAAACTGGAGTAATTCCTAAAACATTAGCAATATGTTTATCTGGTGCTCTATTTACAATTCCAGGAAAGTCTTTAATATATTTCTCATAACGTTCCTCTGGAGATAATAAAACAAAGGAATCTATTCTTCCGAATGTTTGTTTCAAGATTTTACGAAAAAAGAACTTTCGATTAGATTCTAGTTTTGGATTGTTAGATACTATTTTTTGTAAAGTATTATAACTAATAGAGTACCCTTTTAAATTTTCTATTGCTTCATAGCTAAACTTTGAAGGTTCATCAAATAGAATAAAATGAATATTACCAACCAACTGATATTCTTTAATAAGTTGGAAAGTAACTTCTTCTCCTTTTTCATTTATGTTAAAACAACGTACTAATCCCTTTGTAATGAAATAGATATTATTATCTTTAGTACCTTGTTCTAATAATAGCTCCCCTTTTTTATAACCAAAACTTTTACATGCTTTCAATAACACTAAAGCATCTTTTAGTTGAACATCTTTTCCTAACTTGTAGAATTCTTTTATTTTATTAAACTCTTTTATTAAAATATTCATTTTTTAGCTTGTTGCCAACTCCTTATATGTGGAATAAACTTCCTGTTTATAGGTCTATGTTTCCGGATAACAGGAGCTTTTGTTCTCGTTTATCATTTTAATTCAAATATAATGAACTAAATTCTTACATGACGTTAAACTTTTTCAATCCTATTTTAAACTAGTCTAATAATCGCAGGAAGATCTTCTCTTAATCATTGAGGGTGTTTGAACGAGGTCTTATAATGATAAAACCGTTAGACTATAATAGTATAACGGTTTTATCATTTTACTTGCTCCCCCTATTATTCAAAGTTGCAGCATAATTTCTTCTTTTAACGATCCACTTAACTTGGACGATATACAATTCTCCTTCCTTTAAAATACTTAAGTAACGAGTGTAAGTTAGACTGCTTTTTCGAAAGCATTTTCTATATCGCTTAATGTTACAGCAACTTGTTTTTCGGCAAGAAACTTATAAATCAATAATCGCATTGCTGTAACTCTAATATTTTTTGAGTCTAAAAATTGTTCTATTTTTTGCATAATTTTTAATGTTCTTCGTTACCAAATGGTTTAATAATAATTCCTACGCTAAAAATAAAGCCGTCTGTTGGTGCATAAATTTCTGGAAATTCTGGATTTTCGTGTGGTGGTAAAACCAAAGGCGAAAACCTACTTTGTCGTCTGTCTGTGAAATTTTCAAAATTCACAAAAGCACTACCAAATTTAAAGTTTCGCATTAACAATAATCCCATTGTGACAAAATCTGTCGTTTCAGTTCCGTTTGATAAAAACTGCTTTCCTGTATAAAATGTCTCGTAACCAATTCGCCATTTATCAGATTCGTACATTAATACACTTCCTGCGTTATGTTTTGCTGTCAATGGTTTTTGTGGATTTCCTGCCAAATAGTTCAGTTTCGTGTCTATAAGTGCATAATTTAAAAACCATCTAAAATCTTTATAAGTAAACTTAATATTTGTTTCTGCTCCTTTGCTTAAAATTTCGTCAGTTGCATTTTCAAATGCAAACAAACCGTTATTTGTACTATTTAATAACAATCCGTTATTAATCGCTGTAACATAAAAAAGTTGATTAATGGAAAAACCAATGGTTTCAAATAAACGTGTTTGATAATTGAAATCAAGATTTACACCATAAGAACGTTCTGCTTTTAATGAAGATTTATCAATGCCAATTATATTTTCAAAATTGATAAATTCAGCCTCTTCTGTAAAAATATCTGGAATTTTGTAGCCTAAACCACCACCAATTCTGCTTGAAAATCCATTATCATTTTTATAAAGCAAAGAAATTCTTGGAAGCGGAAAAAAGCCAAAATCAGTATTGTAATCTGCTCTTAATCCAGTTTCTAAAATCCAACTATCGGAAAGGTCATAAATATTGTTAGCAAACAAACCGTAAGTGATGTCGGTTTGGTCACGTTGCAAAGTTGCATTATCATTTTCATCAAAGTTGGAAGTGTATAAATTTGCTCCAAAAATCCAATCCGCTTTTGAAGTCTCTCTTTGATAAGTGATTTCCGTAAATGTGTTGGTTTGTTTACCATCAAAATTGAAATCGGGAATCGTTAAATTTCTATCGAAAAAGGATACACTATTTTTAATGCTCAAAGAACTAATAGAATCTATTTGAGTTTTGTAAACTGCTTGACTACTCAATCTTTTTGAAATGTTTTCCTCTGTATATTGATGAATTCCATTTTCGCCACTTTCTATTTTAGTAATGTCTCCACCAATTCTATCGTCATAAGTTCCGTTTAGACCTAACCAAAACGTAGTTTTGTCAGAAGGATAATAAAAGAATTTTGGATTAAATGAAATAGATTTAGTTTTTGGTAAATTACTAAAACCATCATCTTCTGGGTCATAAGCTTTTTGATAGTGACCAGAACCGTAAAGCGAAATACCAAACTTTTCATTCCGTTTACTGTAAAATACATTTGCAGTACTTCCCAACGCTTGTGTTTGCGTAAGCATAATATCTAAAGCAGGTTCTTCGTCTGGTGTTTTTGATACCATATTTATTAAACCTGCAATTGCTCCACCACCATAAAGTGTAGATGAACTTCCTTTAATAATTTCAAATTGTTGCAAATCTAAAGGTGGAATTTGTAAAATACTCAAACCACTTGAAAAGCCTCCATAAAGTGGAAATCCATCTCTCAAAAGTTGTGTGTAACGACCATCGAGTCCTTGAATTCTAATATTTGTACTTCCGCTACTTAAAGAGGTTTGTTGCATTTGAATTCCTGTGCTTTCACGTAGAACCATAGAAATATTGGTTGGATTCATAATTGCTTTTTCTCCCATTTCCTCAACTCCAATAAATTCAATTCTTGTTGGAATTTTTTTTACGGTTCTTGTACTTCTTGAAGATTGTAATACAACTTCATCCAATTCGTTTCCACCGCTTTTTAATTTGAAAATCAAGTCTGAATTACTTGGGATTTGAATAGTTGTCTTTAGAGTTTCAAAGCCTAAAAAAGAAACTATGATTATATGTTCGCCATTCGGAATTTCGTTAAAAGTTGCAATTCCGTCAAAATCGGTTACTGCTCCTTTTTCTAATTCCTCAAAATATACTGTTGCTCCAAATATTGGCTCGTTTTCGGATTCTGAAATTACTTTTATTTGTATATCAGATGTTTGTGCTTTAGCAGAAAAGCACGTTATAATTGTGAGCATTGCGCTCAATATGTATTTATTCATTGAAAATGTAAATATTAATTAACTTTAAAATTTTGACTTTTAGTCGATATTTTTAGCTAATTAATTGTGGCGGTTGCCAGATATTGGAATGAAAGTTAAATCTGTAGATTGATTGATAGACAGATAATATTTCTGTAGAGATTTGATTATTAACACCTAATTCAAAAGTTTGAATTGGTTCATATGTAATTGCGATTCCGCAACAATTACAAATACAAGTTATTGGACAAGTATCATCACTATCGTTTTGATGATTGTGTTCAGCAGATATTTCTTCTTGGTGTTGGTCTTCAGTATTATTTCCGTCAGAACAAGGTTTGATTGACAAACCAAGAATTAATAATGATAGTATGATAGTTATAAATTTCATTGGCACAAAGATAAATAAATTTCAATGCAATGGTGTTGCAAAGTCATTTCTTAATTCTGTTTTGGGTTTCGTTTTTTCTTAATTAAAGTTCCCCCTACGGCAAACAAACTAATTCCGTAAACGAAACTGTCGGCAAGCATATCTAAACTGTCGGCAACAAGTCCCATTGACTTAGAGATAATTCCTATTGTTATTTCAATTATGAAAAACGTAAAATTTATAGCAAGTACAGACCAAAGTAGTTTTTTTTGGTTTGAATTTTCTTTAAATTCTGTTTGGTCAGTTTGTTCGGTCGAGATTTTCTTTCCGCCTAAATTTAATTCGATAACAGACTTTTCGATTTTTTTTATGAGCGCAATTTTTATTTCCTCTATCAAAATTTCTGTTTCATCCTTTATGATTTCAAAACCGTGTTTGCTCAGCACTTTTTCTAATTCTAATGTTTGGATGCCTGTCTTTTTGTTTAGAACAATTTGTCCAAGCTCAACCGTTTTTATGTCACAACCCAATTCTTCCAACTCCCTTAATACAGTTGATTTGCATCTGTCACATACCATATTCTTTATGTTAAGGGTTTGTTTCATAATACTTTTTATAGTGCCTGAAATCGGAAGGGCTATTAACCAACCAACCAGTATTTCCTTCCCATATCAGGGCATTATTTTAATGTTTCTTTTAGGTTCTTCATATAATCAATAATCAAGGTCTTTTCAGAATTGGACAACTTAGCATCCTTGTGAATCAAGGTGTAAGATGCTAGTGGCATCTCATCATCTTTAACCTGACTAATTATTGACTTTAGTTTGCTGTTTTTTCTTCGGTTGGAATACGCATCCCATTCATTGAAATTCAATTCTTCCTTTCCTTCATTAATGTGGTCTTCTAAAAACCAAGCAACAGGTTGTACCTTATTGTACCAAGGGTATTCTGTGTTATTACTATGACAATCATAGCAGGACTCTTGTAATAATGCGCTTATGTTTTCTTGGGTGTTGTTTACCAACAAGAAGTCAGTTTTTGGCACAGTATCACTTTGATTGAGGTCTGTGGGCACAAACTGTATGCCCACAAATCCAACCAATAAAATCAGTGCTATGATTTTTACAATTTTCATTTAGTTAATTTCTCGCTGTACTTTACCACATTTCAACATCTGGCTTCCATAATATGGATTGCGTATTTCTTCCTTTGTACTCAACCAAGCTGTACCGCCATCATACATTGGACAAAATTGCTCGTATAGTTTCACTTGTGTTCCCGTAATAGCTACCATATCAGTAACATCTTTGCTCAAAACTTTAAAATGTTCGCGTTGGTGTTTAATATCACTTTCACTGATATGTTCTGCGTGCTCGATAGCATCTTCCATAATGTCCTTTAATTCTGATTGCTGAGCATCCGTATATTTTGAAATGTCAAGCTTTCCTAATGATGTTGCGAGGGTTGCACCCAATTCTTTAGCTTTGGCATTATCATCTGCCACTAAGGCATCCTTTAAGTTGAAATAGTCATTTAATATTGTTTGGGAATTTCCATCTCCGTTCATTGCCATTTCCTTTTTATCCACATCGTGGTGACCATCGGAATTATCGTGGTTCATTTTTGAATGGTCTTCCTCAGTAATCATTTCAGAATTGGTACTGTTTTCTGTTTTCGCATCTTTACAAGACATTGCTGATAAGCTTATAAATGCCATTACCATAATTGTTGTTAATCTTACTTTTTTCATTGTTTAAAATTTAATTGTTATTACTTGATTTATTATTCTATTACTTGTTTTACTTCTCCACAGGTTAGCATTGCGCTGCCAAAATATGGATTGATTACTTTTTCTTCTTTGCTCAACCAATATGCACCATTGTTGTTATCTGCCATAGGGCAAAATTCCACATAAACCTTTTCATTAACACCAAACAATTGAACAGCATTGATTAGATGTGATGATAAATATTTAAAATGGTCTCTTTGTGCTTTTATATCGGATGTTTCAGAAATTGAGGTCGCTGAAGGTTTTATTTCCTTTTCTAATGACATCCAATGATTATGCGCCTTATTGTTTGATAACAATTTCATATCTACTCTGGTTAAATTGTTTAGTAAACTTATTACACTTTCAGAAGCGCCTTTTGAGTCTTCTTTCACTAAAGCATCTTTTAAATTGATATACGCATTGAAAACAGCTTTTAACTGCTCTTGAAATTTCGCTGATACTTTCAGACGCTCATTCATAATAGTGTGGTCACTTTCTGTGTTGGGTGAATTGTTATCCATACCTAAATGACCCTCGTGACCTGTCATTACTTTACCACCATCTTTATTCATCAAAGACTTTTTGCCTTGTAATTGTGCTGCTGCATCAACCGTAAATGTACCGTTAGTCACTATTTCATTTCCAACAAATAATCCTTCTAAAACTTCATATTCATTACCAATTTGATTGCCTAATTTAATTTCACGCATTTCAAAAATAGTTTGGTCTGGATTTGTTTTAAGGTACACCACAGAACGTTCACCTGTCCATAACACAGAAGATGAAGGAATTGTTAATACTTCGTCATTTTTAGCTGTACTGTCTTCAATATTTGCGATTACAAACATTCCTGGTTTAAATACATCGTCCTTATTGTTTAAAACAACACGCAAGGTAACAGTTCTTGTTTTGGTGTTTAAAACTGGGTCAATGAAATCAACTTTACCTTTAAATTCTTTATTAGGATAGGCATTGGTTGTTATCATCACTTCCTGTCCTTTTTTAAAGCGGTTAATCTGATTTTCATACACATCAAAATTTCCCCAAACTGTGTTGAGATTGGCAATTTTTAATATGGGTTGACCTTGTTTAATGTAATCGCCTTGCTCTACTAATTTTTCTGTAACAGTACCCGAAAAGGTTGCATACACAGGAAAGTTTTCTTTCACTTTTCCTGTTTCTTCAATCTTATTAATTTGATTTTCAGAGAGCTTCCATAATTTCAATTTATTACGGACTGCTTTGTATAAAGCAGGTTGTGATTCTTTTAAAGATGCTGCTGTAATTAATTCTTGTTGTGCTGCATAGAGTTCTGGCGAATAAATGGTTGCCAATAATTGACCTTTACGAACTTCTTCGCCTGTAAAACTCACATTCAAACGTTCAATTCTTCCAGCGAAATAACTTACCTGTACTGCATTTGCTTCTTCGTTTTCAGCAATTTTACCAGATAATTTGATAGTATTGCCTTCAACATTGCCTTTACCAACAATAGATGTTTGAATATTAGCTAAAGCAATTGCGTTTTCAGTCAATTTGAATTGGTCTGCTAATAAACCATCACTTACACCATCAGCAGGAATTAAATCCATACCACAAATAGGGCAATCTCCTGCTTCTGGTTGCATAATCTGTGGATGCATTGAACAGGTCCACATTTGATTGGTTTCTGTAACTGCATCGTGATTATGGTCTGTTTCTTCTTTTGGTGAGCCACCAAACAGTATCCACCCTAAAAGTAGACCAACAGCTAATATTCCGAGATAAACTATATACTTTTTCATTTCTTTATTTTTTTTCGTTTTAATAATTTCCTAATTGAAGGTGACGAGGTGTACCACAACAAAAACCCACTTAAAACGGTTATCAATCCTAAAAGTGAAAAGGCTCTCAAAACAATGGTATTAAAATTGTCTCTGCCTTCATAGTCCATGGTATGTGTCATCCATAAAAAATCAAACCAACGCCAAGAACGATGTCTTACGGTTTGAAATTTTCCGTCGCTTACAGAAACGTATGCTTTTAGTGCTTCATCTGTTTTATATGAGATAACATAAGCAGGTAGTAGTTTTTCTCGATACTCGTGGTGTTTTCCAGTTTCCGTAATTTGCTCAACAGATTCTACCTCTAAACCACTTTTCATATGGTTTTTGGCAATATAGAGTGCCTCTTTCTGCGTAATACTATTTTTTGGCATTCCATCTAAAGCATTATACAATTGCTCTTTATTTATCCAATAGTACGGTGCATTATCAATATCTCTTAATTCAATAGTCTTTATACCATTTGGAACATCCATTTCTGAAGGACTTATTAAACTATTAAATGCTTTGGGTTGATACTTCAAGTTTTTAAATTGGTCTCCGTGTATTTCATCGATGTTCGTCCAACTAAAGTATAAACCACTAATAGTCCAAAACAGGAATTGAATCCCTAAAAAGAGACCCAAATACCTGTGGGTTTTTCTAATTTTTAACGCAGTATGCCTATTTACCATAACAATTTAATTTATAAGCATTAATGTCGCCATTACAATCATAATAGCATTTTCAATAAAAGTGGCTTCTGTCATAGGTAATTTTAAAGCAGTACCTAAACACGCACATCGTATTGATTTTTTGTCCAATAATGTTTTTGTTACTCCAATTGTTGTTATCCCTAATACTATAAGTGTAATTATTAAAGCTATATTAATTTCAAACCGCAATAAAAACATCAGTCCTAAAGCTGTTTCAATAAATGGATAAACTTTCCCATAAAAAGGAACACGTTTAGCTAAAGGGTCGTACATACGAAAGGATTCAGGAAAGCCTTTTAAATCTAACATCTTGAAAAAACTAAACACGATGTAAAATAACCCCATAAAGTCGAGCATAAAAGCGCTCCAAGTCCAATTTTTATAATGTAATAATACACTTGCAGTTGCTATATAAAAAATGATAAGCAATAAAGGTTTTAGCTGTTGTAATTTACTTTTTTCTTCTTCCATAGGCATTGCCGACATACTTGAAGATGCAAACACATTCTTCTCTTTCTTTTCAGATAAAGTATACTTTTCTGGTAATGCTTTTTGTAGTATATCAGTTGAAATATGTTTATTCATTTTCACTTCTGCCTCACCTTTTTCAAGATTAACAGACACCTCTGATACGTGGTCTATTTTACTTAAATATTTCTCGACGGAAGCCTTACAGTTATTGCAAGTCATTCCCGCAATCTTATATGTGTGTTTCATTATTGCTGTGTTAAATAATTAATAATCGTTGATTGAACATAATAAGTTCTAATTGATTCTATTTGGTTCATTTGAAACTTTAGTTGTAGTTCTTGAATATCCAAAACATCATTAAAATCTATCGTTCCTGTTTCGTAGCTTTTGATTAAAATGTCTTCTGCATCTTTAGCTTGCTTTAAGTTTTTTGTTTGAGTAGCATAACTTATTCTTGCAGAAATGCGTTCGTTATTTGCTTTGTCTAAAAGCGTTTCCAATGCATTTAAACGTTCCTGTTTTTGAGCAGTAATTTCCTGCTGCTGCAAATCATTTTGTTTGGTTTGGGATTTATATTTCTTATTGAAAATTGGGATAGATACCGAAACCATTGGCATTACAATATCCTTTCCGTTATCGCTGAAATCCATATTTGGTCTTTCAGCAACATTGATATAATCTAATCCAAAACCAATCATTGGACTGCTTTCTTTTTGATTTAATAATTCTGATTGCTCTATGGATTTATAAAGTTTATCATATTTTAGTAATTCGGGATGTAATGCTAAATTTTCAGAAGTAATATCAAAGTCTTCAGAAGGTATCAGTAAACTATCTACCACATTCACGGTAACATCATTATCTCTATTCAATAGATTATTGAAGTTAGTTTGTTCTGCTAAAAATTGTTGTTGCAATACGTCTTTTAATTGTTGCATTTCGTTCTGACGCATTTGCAATCGCAACACATCTACTGCGGATGCTTTACCAACCTCAACAGATGTTAGTGCTAATGTTTCGTAAGTTTCTAATAGTTTGATGTTTTCAGTTAACACCTCTTGCTTTGCTTTGTTGGCGTATAGATTAAAATAGGATTGTGATACCGAAGCCATTAGTTTTCGCTTTGCGATAACAATGTCCTCGTATTTAGCATCTGCCAATGAACTTACATAGTTTTCTCTCGATGTAATGGTTCCGAACCACGGTAACATTTGTTTAGCAGATACTTTAAAGCGTTGTGCACCTGTTCTGGTTTCCGGTTCACTTACAAAGTAACCAACACCAAATTCGGTATTAGGAATGGTGTTAACCTCGTTTACTTTTTCAGAAGCTCTTTTGTATTGTAACTCAAACTTTTGAATTTCTGGATTTTTTGTTAAAGCTTCATCAATAAATATTTCTAATTGTTGAGCGTTTGTAAAGAAACTCAAGAAGCAAGAAACAAGAATCAAGACGAGTTTAATATTTATTATTTTATTTTTCATTTGATGTTCTTTTAAGTTGAACTTCTGCCTTCCAGCTATACAATACTGGTACAACAAACAAAGTGATTAAGGCAATGAGCATTCCGCCAAAACTTGGAATTGCCATCGGAATCATTATGTCGCTTCCTCGACCTACAGAGGTTAATACTGGTAATAATGCTAAAATGGTTGTAGCTGTAGTCATTAAACACGGTCTGATTCTTTTTTCACCAGCTTCTACAATAGATGCTCTAATTTCCTTTTTATTCTCTGGTATATTTCTATCAAAAGTTTGCGTTAAATAGGTTGCCATTACTACACCATCGTCTGTTGCTATACCGAAGAGTGCAATAAACCCAACCCAAACTGCTACACTTAAATTAATGGGATGCATCTGGAATAAGTCTCGCATATTTTCGCCAGCGACATTGAAGTTTAAAAACCAATCTTGACCATAGAGCCAAATCATTATAAAACCACCTGCAAAGGCTACTGCGATACCTGTGAATACCATTAAGGACGTACCAACCGAACGGAACTGAAAATACAGAATTAAGAAAATGATTGCCAATGCTAACGGTACAACAACCGATAAGGTTTTTTCTGCTCGTAACTGATTTTCATACGTTCCTGTGAATGCATAGTTGATTCCTTTTGGAACTATCAATTCACCAGAATCTATCTTTTCTTGAATTAATGCTTGTGCATTTTTAACAACGCTTACTTCTGCAAAGCCATCTAATTTATCAAACAATACATAGCCAACTAAAAAAGTATCTTCACTTTTAATGACTTGTGGACCTTGTTCGTATCTTATCGTTGCTAATTCGCTTAATGGCAAAGGACTGCCTTTTTCAACTGGCACATAAATCTGTTGTAAGTCTGTTGGGTTTGCTCGTAATTCTCTTGGGTATCGTACTCGAACACCATAGCGTTCTCGACCTTCAACGGTTTGGGTTAATACCATTCCGCCAACTGCTACTTTTAATACATCTTGAACATCTTGTATCGAAATGCCATAACGTGCAATTTTCTCTCTGTCAATATCAATGAGCAGATAAGGCTTACCAACAATTCGGTCTGCAAAAACAGCTTCTTGTTTCACACCTTCAGCTTCCTTGATGACGTTTTCTAATTGCACACCAAACGCTTCAATCTTCTTTAAGTCTTGACCTTTTACTTTAATTCCCATAGGTGCTCTCATTCCTGTTTGAAGCATTACCAATCGGGTTTCAATAGGTTGTAGCTTTGGTGCAGAGGTTACGCCTGGCAATTTGGTAACTTTTACAATTTCATTCCAAATATCGTCCGGTGACTGTATTTCTGGTCGCCAATTACGGTAGAACTCGCCATCATCGTCTGGAATGAGTTGTTCTTTTGCTTTAAGAGATTGCCACGCTTCACGCTGTTCCGCTCGCAATGACATTCCGTTTTTTAACACATATTCACCATCATCATTGACTTTATAGCGTTGGCGTACTCCGTTTTCATTCAGCATATATTCTGGTTTATACTGAATGATATTTTCATACATCGACAAAGGTGCTGGGTCTAACGCTGATTCTGTTCTACCTGCTTTACCAACTACGGTTTCAATCTCTGGAATACTGGCTACTGCCATATCCAATTGCTGTAAAACACGTTTATTTTCTTCCACGCCAGAATGAGGCATCGAGGTTGGCATTAGTAGAAATGAGCCTTCATTTAATGAGGGCATAAACTCTTTGCCTGTATTTTTCATAATGAAAAAACCTGCAATTACAATAGCCGTTGGTACAGATAAAAACAATAACTTATTATCTAAACACCACCTTAAAATACGTGTGTAGTATTTTATAAATAATGAGAAAACACCTAATAAACCAAAGCAAATAACACTCACAAAAATGAGATTCCAAAAAATGCTTTTATCAACGCCTAATGGTCTCCAATATTCGGCTAACAAGAATACAATAGCTGATACCGAAATAATGATATTGATAAGATTAGCTTGCTTGTCTGTTATCTTACTTTGAAGATTGAGAAATGCTGTAATCCCAAACGCAATTAAAATTAATCCTAACCAATATCCATAGACTATGGCTACGATTCCCAATGCTATTAAAACACCATTTAAAACATATTTAAAAGTGTTTTTGATGTTTTTCTTTCTGAATAAAAATGCAGCAAACGGTGGAATTAAAAACAACGCTACTATTATAGAAGCTGTTAATGCAAAAGTCTTTGTGAAGGCTAATGGTCTGAATAGTTTTCCTTCTGCTCCAATCATTGTAAATACAGGAATGAAACTAATAATGGTGGTCATAACTGCGGTTACGATTGCACCAGACACTTCAGCTGTTGCGTTATAGACTACTGTGTTTATGGGTAACTTTTTATGAGATTCCTCGTCGCTCGTTCCTTGCTCTGTCGGAATGATATTTTCGTTTTCATCCAAATGCCTTATAATGTTTTCTGATAGTATGACACCTACGTCGACCATTGTACCAATAGCAATAGCAATACCTGATAATGCCACAATATTAGCATCAACACCAAAGAGTTTC
>JADFAM010000026.1 GCA_015665265.1 Flavobacterium sp. | reverse complement strand
AATGAAACTTTACCAATATCCTTTATCCTAATTGAAGTATAATCTTCTGAAGTGACTACTGCATTTTCGATGTCTGAAATGGATTTCACATACCCCAAACCACGAACTAAATATTCGGCTTGGTTAATTTCCAAAGTCTGTGCACCAATATCCTTATTACTTTCCTTAACCGCTTTTACAACGTGATGCAATCCAATATTATACTGACGCATTAGTTCTGGATTTACGTCCACTTGATATTCTTGAACATAGCCACCAATAGAAGCAACCTCTGAAACACCACTTGCAGAAGATAGAGCATATTTTACATAGTAATCTTGAATACTTCGTAATTCCTGTAAATCCCAACCACCAGTTACATTTCCGTTTTCGTCACGACCTTCAAGCGTGTACCAAAATATTTGTCCTAATCCTGTAGCATCTGGACCTAATGCAGGATTAACACCTTCAGGTAATAAACCACTTGGTAAGGAATTAAGTTTTTCGAGAATACGACTTCTACTCCAGTAAAATTCTATGTCTTCTTCAAAAATGATATAGATACTTGAAAAACCGAACATAGAGGAACTACGAATGGTTTTTACACCTGGAATACCGAGTAAAGATGTTGTGAGTGGATAGGTGATTTGGTCTTCTATATCTTGTGGTGAGCGACCATCCCATTTTGTAAAAACGATTTGTTGGTTTTCGCCTATATCTGGTATGGCATCTACAGCAACTGGATTACTTGGTAAGAAACCTGTATCCCAATTAAAAGGTGCATTAACCGTTCCCCATCCTACAAAAAGGACGAGTAGCAGAACTGCAACGAGTTTGTTTTCTATTAAAAATTTGATGCTTTTATTGAGCATTGGCTTTGATTATTAAACAGTTAGACATTGATGTTACGACAACACCGAATACAACAAATTATCCTTACGACATTGCAGTCATAGGATAAAAAAGTCTATTGTTTAAAAATCAAATTAAATAAGTCTCGTCAATCTTGTAGAGTTGCCTTATGACGAGTGGTGGTTTGTATTCTTCAAAAGAAGATACATTGTTATCTAAACCTTCAAAAAGGTTACTATAAGTGTAAACAAGTGAAGCTATAAATACTTGTTGCTCAAACGTGATTTTGTCAACTTGCAATTGCAATTCGTCTTGACCTTCAATTGCTAATTGTTTATCATCACAACAATTTTTCTTGGTAATAGAACATCCTTCGGTTGAAGGCTTTTCCATTTCCATTCCGCACCCTTTGGCCTTATGAAAAATAGCAGTTTCTACTAACGTATCTCCGCAATAATGCATATTCACAGTAAATGACATTGTAGAGAATAACACTACAAAAGCCATTACTAATGCCATTATTTTATGGGAAAATTGTTTCATATCTATTTGCAAAGGTATAAAATTTTAATAACTCGTTATTTTGTTTAACAGAAGTTTAAACTACGCCACAACCTTTGTTTTCTCTTTTAAACTTTCAAGATGCTTTTGCATATTGCTTTTACACCACTCCTCACGAGCTAATTTAGGTGCGTTACCTATAGCTTTTGATAATTCCTCTTTCATTATAGCCTCAACAACATCTACATATTCTTCTGTGGTAGAAATACTATCGTGTATTGTAAATATTGGTGCATCTGGATATTCTATAGAAATACGTTTAGCTATAACATTTATCATTAAGTAACTCTCAATACTCTGTAACAATCTTGGAAGTAATGTTTTGTCTTTACTTTTAAGTTGTCTAAACACCTCATACACGTATGGGAACATCTTCTTAAACATCTTTTTTAGTTTTGCATGCTCTTGCCCCAAAAACCTATTATCTGTAAATAGCACTTGAAATACTGCTGTTTTAACCTCTTTACGGTTAACAAAGGTTTCACCTAATTCCACACCAAAACGGTGCTCTAAAAACTCATAAAGAGTACCACTCACCACAAGATTTATATACTGGCTAAACTCATTATTCATAAGGATTTTATCAATATCTCCTAACATAATGTAAGAATCAGTATCGTGTACTTTGATATGTGATATATTCAATCTATCATCAATCCTACCATCAACCTCATAATAATTATCATTTATATTATTAAAAGAAGAAATTAATGGGGGGTGAACCTTTAACAAAAGATCAGTTAAGAAAATATGTTTCAGATGGTGATAAATGGATAAAAACATTAGGACGGTTAAATCCAGAATTTTCAAATAGCTATGATGATGCTTTATTAATTGGTAAGAATTTAAATGAAAAAGATGTTCAAAATTTATATTTTGGACAACTAGAACACACTACATATATTGATATAACTGAATGGTTTATTGAGTTTGTAGAGTTATGTTATAAAGTAGCAGATAAAAATATTAAAAACGACTTTGATGAACAGTTTATCGAAGATGTTTTGGATTTTGTGGATAATATAAAAAACAATGGTAGAGAAACTACTTCAGGTGTAAAACTGATTTTTAGAGAAAATTCTGGAAAATTTATTTTTTAAAAAACTTGAGTTTTTACAAAAAATCCAGAAAAATATTCGCTCAGGTCATTGCCCCCCTCTACAGATACCAAAAAAAGAGGTATTTAAGGGGGGATACGGCAGGGAGTGCTGCAGGGAGGTCCCCCACGGTATGATCCTTCACCAATTTTAGTCGGCAAAATCCATTAATCACAATAATAGCGTACACTTTAATTTATGAGTGTTTTGATAGCGATAAAATATAGGTTTTATGCTGCATGAGGGGTGTGGCTGCTATAATTTTAGGGTATAGATAGGTAAACCTTAAAATTATGAGTATTTCAATATTATATACAAGAGTTTCGAGTGTAGATCAGAAAACGGATCGACAAAGAGTAAAAGAGGATGAATTTGATAAAGTTATCGAAGATAAATGTTCGGGAGCCATTCCAATTTTTGAAAGACCCGAGGGTTCAACCCTAAAAACCCTTATAGATCGACAATTGATCAAGTCAATTTCTGTTTGGCAAATTGATCGTTGCGGTCGTGACCTTAGAGATATTATAAATTTTATTCATTACACCACTGAGAGAGGAATCCCTGTAAATTTTTTATCGCAAGGTCTATGCACACTCAATGAAGACAAAGAGGAAAATCCGATCTCTAAAATGATAATCTCAATTCTTGGAGTGGTTGCTGAAATGGAACGAAAACTTTCAAAAGAACGTCAACGTGAGGGTATTGAGTTGGCTAAATTAGATCCAACAAAATATCTTGGAAGAAAACCAGGTTCTAACGAAGATCCAATTAAGTTTTTATCAAAACCACAAAATAAAAAGGCGTTAGACTTACTAAGAAAGGGATATAAAAACATTGAGGTTGCTAAGATCACGGAGCTTCATGTGAATACCATCACTAAAGTTAAACGACATTTATAATGGACACCTTTTTTACTATTTACTTTATTGTTGTTGGGGTATTATTCACTCTAAATCTGATATCTGTGCTAATTAAATTCTTTACTGCTGATGGTGAAGACTGGCAATTTCAGTTGGCAGAGGATGTATTGAACTGGTGTCTAATGTTGTATCCAATTAGAAAGAGAAAACCACTTCTTACTTTGGTTGAGGGTAAATCTAATCTTGCGGGGGAATATTGTTTCTACAACAATACAATCACTATTTACAGAGATAACAATGTCATACGTAGAGAACTAATCAATACCGTCATCCATGAGTATTTTCATTATTACCTGATTACATCAGAGTCAAAATCAAAACTCTACCATGATCAATTGGAACAATTCTCATTAACGCAACACCCACAGGAAATTCTATGTAACACCATGGGTGAAACCCTCACAAAGGTCTATTTGAAAAATAATTAAAAACTGTGGTTAGTTCACAAACGGCACAATACCCCAACAGTCATTGTGCCAATTAGATTGCAAACCAAATCCTGATTCATCATATCAAGACCTAAACTTAAGATCATAAGAACTAAAGTTCATCGATCAATTCCAGAATCTCTTTTTTACGACAAGATTTATCATTAATTCTAAACAGAGAACGATTAATCGATTCTCTTATAAATTGTGATTTGGATTTTTTCTCTTTTACTAATGTTTCCAAAAGTGTAATGTATTGATTGGGAGTTAGCCGCAGTGAAATCATAACGTCTTTTTTCATATCTGAATAGGTTTAATAATAAATAGTGTATTACACAGAAAAACTTCCTTAAGAATTTTAGGAAGTAAAAAATTATTAAAAATAATTTGGAATTTACATATGTCATTTTATATATTTGCCCTATGAAACATTCAAAATTTGTAAATCTCGATTACCAAAGTCTAACTGACTTGTTTAAGATTAATAAATCAAAAAAGTTAACCAAGATCGAGGTTAAGATGAAAGATGACGTCAAAAAAAATGATCATCTTAATTCAGGTTTTAAATCTGATTTTGACGAACTTGAAGATAAATTGCAAAAGGTTTTATCCTATTTGGATGAGAACAAAGAGGTTTTCAGTCGATTAGATGAATTAGTTAAAGATTTTGAGCAGCATCAGGTACTAATGAACCCTACTATTCATGTTGCGAGGACAAAAGACAAAAAAACTGAAATTGAATATTTCACAGCTAAGACATTTTTTCCGTTAACAGGTGGCAAAAGGAAAGAAGTGAAAATTCATTTGGGACGTGCGGAAAATTACAATTTTAATACACAAAATAAACAAGCTAAAATAGACGCTATTATAAAAATGAGACAAACAATCTCGAGAAGAATAAGAGAAGGAAGTTTATAATTTTTTTATTCAAAAACTATGTCAAATATATAAAACACCCTATTATGAAAACAGAAATTTCCCCATTAAAATTAAGTGTCCATGACAGTATTATTGCCATGAAATTAAACGTAGACCATTCATCGATGGAAGCATCATTAGATGAATTTGGTTTTAAAGATCCAATAAAAGTTGTTCGTAACGAAGATGAATATCAAATATGGGACGGGTATAGACGCTGGATGGCAGCGCAGTCATTGGGATTTAAACAAGTTCCAGTAGTAATTAGTGATCCACAAAACGTAATGTTAGAATCAATTTTATCAAATTCGACTCAAGAAAGAACTGCTGTTGAAATAGTTTCGTCTATAAAGTGTGTTTTGGATGAATTAGGAAACTCACAAGGTAAAAAGAGGGAATTAATAAATGGTTTAACGGAGGAAGATTTAAAAGATCGTTATACCATGGTATCAAAAATATTAGGTTTAAATCTGTCCTCAGTACAACTCCGAAAATACATCACAATAGACGACTTTGACAACGACCCATCGAATCCATTAACTGAGTCATTAATAGATAAAATTGATCTTGGTACTTTGTCAGTTTCCAGAGCTGATAATATTATTAAACGTATCAAAGAAGAAAGTAAATTAAATAATGATTTAGATACTCAACTTAAGTGTCCTATTATTTCAAATGACTACGAGATATACAATATGGACAATAAAAAAGCATACACCAAAATTGAAGACAATTCAATAGATCTATTGTATTTCTCTCCAGATTATTTGGGTATTAAAAACTATCGAAATGTTCCAAAAGAAGATCAAGTAGGTGCCTTGGGTTTAAATGATTACATAGATGAGTTGGTTAATCAAACTTTACATTTTATAAAGTGGAAATTAAAAGACACGGGAGTTTGTGTAATTAACGTTGACGATGTAATAATTGATAATCAATCTCAAGCAATTCCACAGCGAATTACATTAAAAATGATATCTGAAGGGGTTAAATTTATACAGGAGGTTAAATGGGAAAAATCTAATCCTATTCCATTGTCAAATTTTAAGGGTTTTCAACCCTCAACGGAGTCTATTCTAATTTTTGTAAAGGATGAAAAGAAATTTATTTGGAACGAATACAGAAATCTAAATTTAGAGGATCAAATAATTTTAAAACAAACGATGAATAAAACTTACGTTGATAGTCCAAATAAGAGAATGGTTGATGTTCTAAATGGTGAATTGGTGTATGACTTTTTTAAAACTTCAGTTTTTCAAAATAGTGAATTCAAAGATATTGATCCAAACTATAAACATCAAGCGCCACAAAATGAAAAAATACCATTATTTTTCATTCTATTTTTCACTAAACCAGGGATGAAAGTTTGTGATTTATATGGTGGAAGTGGAACAACTGGTGCAGCAGCTCTTAAAAACGGCAGATCAGCGGTAATGTTTGATTTAGATCCAGTTAATACAGAATTTATGGAAAAGAGATTTAAAATCATTACCGAAGGTAAATCTAAAAATAAAGTAATCAATGAAAACATTTTTTTTGATTAAAAACTATGTCAATTATATAAATTAACTTAAATATGAAATTAACCATTCCGAGTTCGATAATTGAAGTGAATTTGAGTCAATATGTAACAGGAAGATCTCAGCGCAACAAATCTATGTGTGATGCCGCTTATTTTGTCGTGTCTTTATTAACTCCTCCAATTTATAATTCAAAAGACTATCAATATTTGAGGGGTTTTAAACCTCTTTCAAGTAAAGATGTAAACCGAATGACACGTAATAGATTTAATGAGGTTAAAACCATTCT
Organism: Flavobacterium sp.; assembly: GCA_015665265.1. Classification (GTDB taxonomy): domain Bacteria; phylum Bacteroidota; class Bacteroidia; order Flavobacteriales; family Flavobacteriaceae; genus Polaribacter. Next base: position 15,338 of record JADFAM010000026.1, on the reverse strand, counting down.
ATTGGACTCAAATTTGACCGAAAATGGTCCCATTGTCTTATCAGATAACTTAATTATCCCTGGTGTTAAACACACTGGATATAAACTCAATCAATGGGTACTTGAGGAGAATGATTTTGTTGAAGTTGAAATTGACAATAAGTATGACACTCGAAAAGAAAAACTCAAATATGAATGGGAGTCAGAGATGAAATGTTTTGAAGATAGATACATTCACATCAAAGAGGCTATGGATCAATTTCAAATTACCATAGACGCAACAGCTGCTCGAACTTACCTGAAAGAATTGAAAAAAAGGGTGTTGTCAAAGGTGATAAAGGAGAATAAAACTCAAGTGAAGAAATACTTCAAAAAATTACATAAAGTAATTGAGCATATCGAAAAGGGAGAATTCAATTATTCTGTTTCGATGAGCAATCATAGAGTCAATTCGGTATTCACTTCGATGAAGAGAGAATTAAGATATTTTCTAAGAACAAATGGAGAATCTATGATTGAAGTGGATATAAGTACCTCGCATCCATTTACCCTTGCAACCATTCTCACAGAGAAATTTTTTAAGGAGACTAACCTTGCTTACAACCTTCATTCTCTATTCCCTCAATTATATAAGTCTTTAGAGTACTTGTGTGAATCTATGGAGTATCAAGATTATGTAGAGAAATTTGTTAAATATATGATAGTAGAGTCTAATGTTATTAATGATAACTATATAGAATATAATACATATAAAGGGGATGTATTAACTAATATAAAATATCCTATACTGGATACATTCATATCATATATGTGTGGCAGGTTTTGGAGAAAAAAAGGAATCCAAAAATATCGGTCATTGAACTTCAAAAAAGACATTTATGAGTCAATAGGAAAGAATATTGGGATGACTCGTGAGAAGGTAAAAGATCAATTTCAACTCTACATTAATTTTTCTGACAAGAACAGAAGAGTCAATGTAGAACTCATCAAACATTTGGAAAAACAATTTAACGAAGTAAGTAAACTTGTTCAGTTCATTTCCAATACAAAACACTTGAAAAATCCATTCTCATATCTAATTCAAAGATGTGAGTCCTATCTGTTTTTGAGGCATGGTTGTCTGGAATTGAGTAAAAATAATATCCCCTATATCACCATCCACGATAGTGTATTGTGTCAAAAAGAAAATAGGTATGGAGTTCAATATCTGTTAACTGATTCAATAAGTAAACAAACGGGATTAACTCCTGGAATCAAATTCAAAGAATTAGAGGATCCTTTTCCATCATTGGATGAAGCAGCAGCAGATATAGCTGAATCAATTAGTTCAAAAAACAAAAAAACTAAAACATCAAAATCATTTTAAGGCAATGAATAAGACAGAGTCTAAAAAAATAATCTCGTTAGAGCTGAATGGTATTTCTAACGAAGATATAGCGCGTATCCAGTTATTATTGGAGAAATTAGCAATTATTGAATACAAAACCTATAAAGAAGCGGTATAATGAGAACAATAATCTATAAAAGGGTGTCAACTGATGATCAGGCAGATCGAGGGTTCTCTTTACAACATCAAGAGACTGTATTAAAACAATTCTGTTCGATCAATAACTATCCAATTGTAGATGTTTATACTGAAGACTACTCTGGTAAAGATTTTAATCGACCCGAATGGAACAAAATTATATCGTACCTCAAAAAGAATAAAGGTAAGGTTGATCAGATCTTATGTTTAAGGTGGGATCGTTGGTCAAGAAATCAATATTTGGCTCTAAAAGAGATAAAGACTTTAGATAAATTAGGAGTACTAATTTCTACTGTAGAACAACCCATCGACCTATCAAGTCCTGATTCTAAGGTCCTTCTCAGTATATATTTAACCCTTCCAGAAGTAGAGAATGATAAAAATTCAATCAGAACCATTGAAGGATCAAGAAGAGCAAGAATAGAAGGTTGCTGGACAGGTTCTGCTCCAAGAGGATACAGTAATTGTCGTGTTGAAGGTAAATCAACTCTTGAACCAAATGAAGCTGCACCATATATAAAAGAATGTTTTGAACGGATGGTGCTCGGGGTTTATTCTGCTAATGAAGTTAGAAAATATATCAATGAACAGAAATATCCTTACAAGGGTAAATCCTTCAATATCACCAAACAAACATTTTATAATATCATTAGGAATGTTGTTTATACAGGAAAAATCAGGGTAAAAGAGTACAAAAAAGAAGGGGAGCAGATTGTTATAGGATTACACCCACCAATTGTTTCAGACGACCTTTTTAAGAGGGCTAATGACTACTTAGATGGTAGGGTTAGAAATTTCGATTTTAAGTCTGATAAAACAGACCTATACCCCTTAAAGGGGTTCATGAAGTGTAGAGAACATGGTAGAACGCTTACTGCCTACAAATCTCAAAGTAGAAACAAGGAATGGCATCACTATTATTTATGTACTAAACCCCGATGTCAAAGATTTCGTGTGGATTGGGCACATGATCAGATAAAGAAGTTGTTAGATAAGATCTCTTTTACCGCTGGAATGGTTAAAGTATATAAATCTCAACTTGAATCATTGATCGATAGAGAAGACATTACAAGAAAAACTGAGATTAATAGAATGCAGATTGAGATTGAGAAGTTTGTGACGCGACAAACCAACTTGCAAAACTCATTTCTTGACGGAGATATCACCTCTTCTGATTACAACGAAATGAAGAGTAGAATCGAGTCTGAGTTAAGTGATAAACAGGTTAAGTTGGAACGGTTGAAGTCCACGAAGAGTCCATTTAAAGTGTATTTGAATAAAACTCTCCCAATGATTGAAAACCTAAGTCATTATTGGGATAAGGCAGATGGAAAAACCAAAAAGAAGATTCTTGGTTGCATCTTTACTGAAAAATTCGAAAATTTCGATTTTGAGAGTTGCAACAACATTTTCACTCCAGAGATAAAGTCTATTATGTTGGCCAGCAAGGTTTTACGGAGGAATAAAAATAAAAAGGAGGTCAAAAATGACCTCCTGTCTAATATGGCTCCCCCTCTTGGGCTCGAACCAAGGACCCTCTGATTAACAGTCAGATGCTCTAACCAACTGAGCTAAGGAGGAGTTTGCTAGAATAAATTTATTTTAGCGTGTGCAAATATATATCTTTTACAAAAAGCACAAAAACTTTTTTTGCAAAAAAATACCCAATCAACCCTTAGTTTTATTAAACCTCATAAACTATTGATGATTTGCTTACTATATAGCCATTTTAACACCATTGTATTAATCCATATTCAGATGTATTTAAATGCCTAAATAAATCGCTATTTTTTGTAAAAGTTGTATTTTTACAGACAATAATTAGCATAGATATATTGTAATCTATTTTTATGGATAAGTTTTCTTTCTTAAATGCAGCACATACCGGTTATATAGCCGATTTGTATGATAAATATTTACAAAATCCAGACATTGTAGAACCTAGCTGGAGAAGTTTTTTTCAAGGCTATGACTTGGCCAATGAAAACTTCTCTTTGACAGACGATTCTGAAGCATCAGTAGAAATTCCACAATCTGTTAGAAAAGAATTTCTAGTAGTAGATTTAATTAATGGGTATAGAACAAGGGGCCACTTATTTACCAAAACCAATCCTGTTAGAGATAGAAGAAAATACACTCCTACCTTAGATATCGAAAATTTTGGTCTTTCTAAAAGTGATTTAGACAGTACCTTTAATGCAGGAGAAATAGTAGGGATTGGCCCTAAAAAGCTTTCTGAAATTATAGGACATTTAGAAAGAACCTATTGTGACTCTATTGGAGTAGAGTACATGTACATGCGAAATCCAGAGAAATTAACGTGGTGGAAAGATAGACTCATAGTAAATGACAACCACCCTAATTACACTCAAGATGCAAAAAAGTATATTTTATCTAAATTAAACCAGGCGGTTACCTTTGAAAGTTTTTTGCAAACAAAATATGTAGGGCAAAAAAGATTTTCATTAGAAGGAGGAGAGGCTTTAATTCCTGGAATTAGTGTAGCTTTAAGAAATGCAGCTGAGGTATATGGAGTTGAAGAGTGTGTTTTAGGAATGGCTCACAGAGGTCGTTTAAACACCTTGGTAAATATTTTCAAGAAACCTGTTAGAGACTTATTTAGTGAATTTGAAGGGAAAGACTTTGAAGACACAAATATAGATGGAGATGTAAAATACCACTTAGGATTAACTCTGAGTAAAACTTTCAGAAATGGAAAACAAATAAAAATGAATTTGGTTCCCAATCCGTCACACCTAGAAACTGTTGCGGCAGTTGCTGAAGGAATTGCAAGAGCCAAAATAGATAGAAAATACAACGGAGACGAAAGTAAAATTCTTCCCATTATAGTTCATGGTGATGCTGCCATTGCAGGTCAAGGAATTGCCTATGAGGTTACTCAAATGGCTAAGCTTAATGGGTATAAAACTGGAGGAACAATTCATATAGTGGTCAACAATCAAATTGGTTTTACCACCAATTATTTAGATGCTCGTTCTAGTACCTATTGTACAGATGTAGCCAAAGTTACATTATCTCCAGTACTACATGTAAATGCAGATGATACAGAAGCGGTTTGTCATGCCATGGAGATGGCCTTAGATTTCAGAATGAAATTTAAAACAGATGTTTTTATAGATTTATTAGGGTATAGAAAATACGGGCATAATGAAGGTGATGAACCCCGTTTTACACAGCCTAAATTATACAAGGCAATCTCTAAACATAAAAACGTTAAGGATTTATATGCTGCACAGTTATTAGAGGAGAACACCATAAACTCTGAGTATCTTCAAAAAGTAACTACAGACTTTAAAGAACTTTTAGAAACAGAATTTAACGAATCTAAAAAAGTAAAAACTTCTAAAGTTAAAGAGTTTATGCAATCTACCTGGAAAGGGTTTGAGCGTCAGCAGTTAACCTCGATGTTACAGACAGAAAACACTTCCTATCCTGTAGATAAATTAAAAAACATAGCTAAAATAGTATCTACTGTTCCAGAAAATGTTCAGTTTGTTAGAAAAGCAGAACGTATTTTACAAGGAAGGTCAAAAATGGTTTTTGACACCAATACGTTAGATTGGGGTATGGCAGAAAATCTTGCCTATGGTAGTTTATTAGAAGAAGGATTTAACGTTCGTATTTCTGGTCAAGATGTAGAAAGAGGTACTTTTTCTCACAGACATGCCATTTTAAGAGATGAAATTTCTGAAGAAAGAATTAATTTATTAAACAACAACCCAAATAATTCTGGAAAAATGACGATTTATAACTCGTTATTATCTGAATATGGTGTGTTAGGATTTGATTATGGGTATGCCATGGCAAATCCAAATACATTAACCATTTGGGAAGCACAGTTTGGAGATTTCTCTAACGGAGCTCAAATTATGTTTGATCAATATATATCAGCTGCAGAAGACAAATGGAAAATGCAAAATGGGATTGTAGTATTACTTCCGCATGGGTATGAAGGGCAAGGATCTGAACATTCATCTGCTAGAATAGAACGTTACTTACAATTGTGTGCAGAAGATAATATGACAGTGGCAAACTGTACTACTCCTGCAAATTTTTATCATCTGTTGCGAAGACAAATGAAGCGTAACTACAGAAAACCGTTAATCGTTTTTACTCCTAAAAGCTTATTACGTCATCCAAAAGCGGTTAATTCTATAGAGGATTTAGCTACAGGAGAATTCCAAGAAGTTATAGACGATTCATTAAACCCATCTAAAGTGACCAAGCTTGTTTTTTGTATGGGTAAATTCTATTATGATTTACTGGCAGAGCGTGAAATTTTGGAAAGAGAAGATGTTGCCTTGGTTAGAATAGAACAATTATTTCCGTTGCATTTAGAAAAAATACAACGCGTAATAGATAGATATCCTGCTGTGAAAGAATATATATGGGCACAAGAAGAGCCTAGAAATATGGGGGCATGGAGTTTTATGTTAGAAAGACTGGAATTGGTAAAATTAAATGTAAGATCTAGAAAATACTATGCTGTTCCTGCAGCAGGTTCTAGTACGCGATTTAAAAAACGACATAAAGCTGTTATAGACAGTGTTTTCTCATAATAAACTTTAGATTTTCGCCTATTATTATTATTAATTGCATTAAACAATTAATTTTTATATATTGTCTTAAATTAATTTATAACAATGAAAAATTTAAAACAATGAAAAAATTAACGTTTATTTTAGTTGCACTCATCACATTATCAATGAGTGCTCAAAAAAAGAAAAATGGAGTTGTTTATGACAAACATCCTGGTATTCTTTTAGTAGAGGCATTTAATAAAGCCTATGTTGAAGCCGATGTTGAAAAATTATCTTCTATGATGGATGATGATTTTAAATCATACAATGCACTTTCTTCAAATAAAGATCAAAAAGGAACTCCAAAAAATAATTTTATAGGGCAATCTAAGTGGTGGAATACAAATATTGACTATTTTAAAATTACTCAAGATAAGCCAGCATATCCAGATGCTATTGAATACAAAGGTGATCAAACATGGGTTCAAACTTGGGAAAGAATTTACGGTGTACATAAGCAAACAGGTGTTGAACTTGACATGCCTGTACATAGGCTGTACAGATTAAACAAAGATGCTACTAAAATTATATCTGTAATGGACTATACTGATAGCAGTAACTACATGAGAGTATGGGATGCATGGCCAGGTAACGATAGAAAAAATGGCGAGATCTATATAAATCATGAAAATATTAATACAGTAAGAAAATTAATGTATGCATTTTTAAATAATGATGGAGAAAAAGCCTACAGTTATTTTGATGAAAACGCAGTGATAGAAGATATAAATGAACCTGAAACTTTAACATTAGAGCAAGGAAAAGAAAGAGATAAAGTGATTTTTTCAGATTGGACTCTAGATGCTCTTGATGAATCTGGATACCCAGATTATTTAGAATACGACTGGAGAGAATCTAAAGTAGTTCAATCTTGGTGGAATATGAGAATGACTAATAACAAAACAGCAAAGAAAATTGTTTTAAAAGTACTTTTTATGGATGATTTTAATGACGATGGAAAAATTACAAAAAGATACATGTATTACAATGGCTCATTATTGAAATAAATATTGATTTTAAAAAAAAACCCGCTTTTGAGCGGGTTTTTTTTGTGATTAATATAAAAATTTGTCAAAAATAAGATTGATTAGAATGAAACTAAAAATATCTACAAAAAGGTTGGGTAGGTTTTTATTATAATATTAAATTTGAGGTGTAATTCATTTATATTATTTAAGTTACAAAATAGATCATGTTATGTTAGATTCATGGGGTTCAAATAAGTGGACTAAATCAATGCTAAAGAAATATTGGTGGCTTGTGTGTTTAATTATTGTCGGGTATGTATTGATTGCAATTACGGCAAATAGTTCTATATAAAAGATAAGATGTTATGGTTTTAGAAATGAAAGTTCCTTCACCGGGAGAATCTATTACAGAAGTAGAAATTGCAACTTGGTTAGTTGAGGATGGAGACTATGTAGAAAAAGACCAACCTATTGCAGAAGTAGATTCTGATAAGGCTACGTTAGAGTTGCCAGCTGAAGAAAGCGGAATTATTACTTTACAAGCGGAAGAAGGAGATGCTGTTGCTGTTGGAGCTGTAGTTTGTTTAATAGATACTGCCGCAGAAAAACCAGAGGGTTCATCTGCGACACCAACTTCAACTTCAGTTAATGAAGCACCCAAAGCTACTCCAGTAAAAGAAGAAGTTACTTCAACCTATGCAACAGGAACAGCATCGCCAGCAGCCAAGAAAATTTTAGCAGAAAAAAACATAGAGGCATCTACAATTAAGGGAACTGGAAAAGCTGGAAGAATCACAAAAGAAGATGCTGTAAAAGCTATTCCATCAATGGGTACAATGCCAGAAGATGGTGCAAGAGGAACAACCCGAAAGAAAATGTCTATGCTACGAAGAAAAGTAGCGGAGCGCTTGGTAGCTGTAAAAAGTGAAACAGCGATGCTTACTACCTTTAATGAGGTAAACATGCAGCCAATCTTTGATTTAAGAGCCCAGTATAAAGAAGATTTTAAAGCGAACCACGGAGTAGGTCTAGGATTTATGTCTTTCTTTACATTAGCCGTTGTAAGAGCTTTAAAAATGTATCCAGACGTGAACTCAATGATTGATGGAGACTTTAAGATAGAACATGACTTTCAAGACATATCTATAGCAGTTTCAGGACCAAAAGGTCTGATGGTGCCAGTGATTAGAAATGCAGAAAAATTGACCTTTAGAGGTGTAGAAAGTGAAGTAAAACGTTTAGCAATAAGAGCAAGGGATGGACAAATTACAATAGATGAAATGACAGGGGGTACCTTTACCATTACCAATGGTGGTGTTTTTGGTTCCATGTTGTCTACGCCAATTATCAATCCACCACAAAGTGGTATTTTAGGGATGCACAATATAGTAAATAGACCTATGGCTGTAAATGGGGCGGTAGTCATACAACCTATTATGTATGTAGCTTTGTCTTATGATCATAGAATTATAGACGGTAGAGAGTCTGTAGGATTTTTAGTAGCGGTAAAAGAAGCATTAGAAAATCCAGTAGAGTTATTAATGGATAACAACCCAACCAAAGCATTAGAAATGTAAGTTAGATGTTTAAATTATATAAAAAATCCCAGGCAGTATTGCTTGGGATTTTTATTTAAAAAGCCTTTAATATTAAGTATCTTGCTTTTAAAAAGCTACCATGCCTAAAAATGCTGAGTTAGAACTTGCGCTCCAATTTATTGAGAACACCGACAGAAACTTGTTTATAACGGGTAAAGCAGGCACAGGTAAAACTACTTTTTTACATAGCGTAAAGGAAAAATCTCTCAAAAGAATGGTAGTAGTAGCCCCAACAGGTGTTGCAGCTATTAACGCTAAAGGAGTTACAATTCACTCTTTTTTTCAAATGCCTTTTGGACCTATTTTACCAAACCAAATTGCACATACCTCTAACCAACAACGCAGATTTTCTAAGACTAAAATAGATATTATTAAATCATTAGATTTAGTGATTATTGATGAAATAAGTATGGTGCGTGCAGATGTATTAGATGGGATTGATCAGGTGTTAAGAAGATATAAAAATAAGCATAAGGTTTTTGGAGGTGTACAAATTTTAATGATTGGAGATTTGCAACAATTGGCACCTGTTGTAAAACCTAATGAATGGAGTTTATTAAAAGAGTATTACAATACCGTATATTTTTTTAGTGCAAAAGCCTATCAAGCAGCAGCAGTTATTTCTATAGAATTGCAACATATTTATAGGCAAAAAAATGAGGATTTTATCAAAATTTTAAATGAGATTAGAAATGATCAGTTATCAGAAAATTCTGCCAAGATTTTAAATAATCGATACCAACCTGCATTTTCTGCCCACAAAGATGAGGAGTATATTACGCTTACTACTCACAATAATAGAGCGAGCTTAATAAATGATTCTGAGCTAAATAAGCTTACAACAAAAAATTATTTCTTTAAAGCAGAGGTGTCTGGTAAGTTCAACGAAAATGCATATCCCAATGACGAGAAATTAGCACTCAAAGTAGGAGCACAGGTAATGTTTATTAAAAATGATTCTTCACCAGAAAAAAGATATTACAATGGTAAAATTGGAATTATTACAGCTATTTCAAGGGAAAATGTAACCGTACAATGTGCCAATGAAATTGATGAAATTGTTACGGAAAAAGAACAATGGGATACCGTTAATTATTCTATTGATGAAAAAACTAAAGAGTTAAAGGAAGATATTGTAGGATCCTTTTCTCAAATTCCTTTGCGCTTGGCTTGGGCTATTACTATTCATAAAAGCCAAGGATTAACTTTTAACAAAGCTATTATAGATGCAGAGGCTTCTTTTGCGCATGGGCAAACTTATGTGGCTTTGAGTAGATGTACATCTCTTGAAGGCTTGGTGTTAAAAACACCCATTTCTAGTAGTGCTATTATTAATGATCATACAGTGCAAATTTTTAGTAAAGAGGTTGAAGAAAATCACCCAGATGAATCTGTTTTAACCGCTTCCGAAATCCAGTTTCAACTCAATCTAATTTCAGAGTTATTTGATTACCAATCCTTTTTATACCCTGTTACCAGGTTAATAGATATTTATTATAAGAATAGAACCAGTATTAAAGGAGATGTCATAGAACACTTACAACTCATCAAAGATGAAGGAATTGTAGCTTTAATGAAAGTTTCTAATGGCTTTAGAAATCAATTAAATACTATTTCTAAAGAAGGTGTTTTACCTGAAAACAGTTCTCAAATTCAAGATCGTTTTAAAAAAGCAGTAGATTATTTTTTGACTGAAAGTATTAAAAATATAGTACAACCTATAGCAAGTTTATCTTTTTCCTCGGATAATAAAGCTGTAAAAAAAGACTTTACAACACAGTTTGATAAGCTACAAGAAGTATTGAGTGAGAAAGTTTTTGCCTTAAAAAAAATGACTGAAGGTTTTAAGGTACAGTCCTATTTAAAGATTAGAGCAGCAGCTGTTCTTCAAAAAACAGCTCCATCTGAAAAGAAAAAATTATCTTCAAAAAGAGATCCTATTTTAGCTCTTGGCCTACGAGAGCTTAGAGATGATATTTCTAAAGCTGAGAATATTCCTCATTTTCAGATTTTCACTCAAGAAACTTTGTATGCGATATGCGATAGTTTACCAAGAACTGAAAAAGAGTTACTTAAAGTAAATGGTATGGGGAAAATACGGGTAAAAAAGTATGGAGATGAGATTCTAGAATTAATAGAAATATATTGCAAAGAGAATGGTATTAATACCTTTAATGAACAAAAAAAAGAGGATAAAAAATCTACCAAACAAATTTCTTTCGAGTTGTTTAAAAAAGGCTTGTCTGTTAAAGAAATTGCCAAAGAAAGAAGTTTAACAGCTGGGACTATAGAAAGTCATTTGGCAAGTTATATTCCGTCTGGAGAGATAGATGTTTTAGAATTGATTCCTTTAAAAAAGTATCAAAAAATGATCAAAGAAATAGAAGCTGTTGAGTATAAAAATTTAACTCATTTAAAAGAAAATGTAGATAAATCATATTCTTTTATGGAGTTAAGAATGGTGTTACTTTCTTTAAATCAAGAAATATAAAAACCCAAGTCTAAGACTTGGGTTTTTATATTTCTTGGGGGTTTAGGAACTTAATTTATTTCCCTAGTTGTAATATGAAACTCTTCATAAGTCTGCAATAAGCTCATTAAAGCAGTAATTAGATCTTGTGTTTCTAATAAAATGCTAAAGTATAGAGTCGTGTTTTTTGGACTAGATTCTTCTATTCTTATTCTAGTAACTTGTTTTTCAATAGAGTCAGAAACATCTTTTAATAAATCTTGTTTCTCTATCAATATTTCCTCTAAATCATCAAAAGCTCTTAATTCAAATACAGAACTTACTTTTCCTAATAACTCAGTTAACTGATTGTCTATCTCTTTTAAGTCTTTTAACTGTCCTTTCTTTAAGTTTTTATGATTATTATTTACATGTTTAAAACTGGCTCTAGAGATGTAACTAATAGATTGCGCAACATCTTGCAAATAGCCAAGAACTAAAATATAAAACCTACTTGCCTGTACCGAAGTATCATCTAAAGATTTTATAAAATAGAATACGCCATCTTTTAAATTATCTATTTCTTCATTTAATTTACCAACGTGTTTATCTGTTTTACGCAATTTATTTAAATCATGATTAGATAAATCGTCAACGACATTGGTGTATAATTTATTCACACGGTTAGCAACACCAGATATATGATCCGCACTTTCTTCAATAACTCCATTAATGGTTATTAAATCGGCTCTTTGAATATATTCTTGTTCTTTTACTTCTTTAGATTTCTTTCTGTGAATGATGGTATTTCTTCCTATTAAGAAGGCTACAAGAACCAATAAAACAGGGATCATAACCATATCCCAACTAATAAGATATGCTACTAGTGCAGCAGCTAAAAATGCAGTAATGGCTGTTAAAAACCATCCTCCAATAACATTAATCACTCCCGCAACTCTGTAGACTGCACTTTCTCTTCCCCAAGCTCGATCTGCTAGAGAAGTACCCATAGCTACCATAAAAGTTACATAAGTGGTAGATAAAGGTAGTTTTAAAGACGTGGCAATAGAAATTAATATACCAGCTACAATTAAATTTACAGAGGCTCTAACCATATCAAATGCAGGGAGCTCATAGGTTTTGTCTTTTGTTAATTCAATTACTGGCTTTTGAAATTTAGAATTTACAAATGCAATTGTTTTAGCAGGGAATATATAAGTGATCCCTGAATTAATTCCCATAGATGCTCTAACCACTAGTCTTGATAATGGATTTGGTTGAAACTTTTCGTGACCTTCACCCTGACGAGATAAATCAATTCCTGTTTTAATTACATTTCGCGCTTTACTTGAGGTCCATAAGGTTACTACCATAATACCTCCAGCGATTAAAAGCAACCATACATTAGAGGGTACTTTTTTAGCTAAGATTTCCATAGAAAAAGCATTTGCTTCTACACCAGAAACACTCCAAGCTTCGTAAGAATTCCATGCAGCAATTGGTACACCAATAAAGTTTACTAAGTCATTACCAGAAAAAGCCATGGCCAATGAAAAGGTACCAATTCCAATAATTAGTTTTAATACATTTAAATTAAATAACTTGATAAATACTTGAGAAATTAGTGTCCAGAATAAAAAACTTCCTGCAATAATAGTTAAGGTATTGTCTTCAATTAAAAACTTAACGTCTTTGTAGTAAGGAGTCCCTTTCATTCCTTTAATAATAATGAAATAAGTGATTGCAGTAATTGCAAATCCTCCAAACAATGCGTTGATATAACTTGGTCTTTTTTCAAAGTTAAAAGAGTAGATAAGTCTGGAAACAAATTGCACAAGTGCACCCACAGAAAATGCGACGACTACTGATAATAGAATTCCAAAAATAATTAAAGAGGCTTTTTCATAATTAATATAATTCCAGATAGCACTAATGGATTCTGCATCATTTTGTGAAATTTTTATTAATGAAATGGCTACGGCAGCTCCTAATAATTCAAATACAATAGATACAGTTGTAGAGGTTGGCATCCCCAGAGTATTAAACACATCTAATAACAAAATGTCAGTAATCATAACTGCCATAAAAATGAACATAATGTCTTGAAACATGAACATTCCAGGGTTAAAGATCCCTTTACGTGCTACTTCCATCATACCACTTGAGGTAATAGCACCAAAGAATACTCCAATACTTGCAATAATCATGATGTTTCTTATGGCTATTGCTTTTGAGCCTATGGCTGAGTTTAAAAAATTTACAGCATCGTTACTAACTCCTACTACTAAATCTACCGTAGCTAAAATAGCTAAGGCAATTAACATTAAAATATATGGATCTCCCATGTTCTTGTTTTTATTTTATTACGAATTTACAGTGACTTTCGTTTATGAATGTTACCGTTATGTTATATTATTAAAAATGAATATCGACCTGAAGCCTATACATGAATTGATTCGTTTTTGAGGCCAAGTCTAAATAGCTCACATCCGTTTGAACTTTTAATTTATGACCAACAACATATTTAGATAAACCAAGAGTGTATTGGTTTTCTGCTCCTTTACCAGTGATGTCACTATCCCAATCTATGTTGGTGTACCTTCCAGAAATCTCCAAAGTTTTAGACAGTAAATATCCTGTTTGTAAGTTTAATGCGTTACCAACCTGAACTTCATCACCTGTTAAAGTTCCATCAGAATTTTTTGCAAAAGCGTCTTCTGCATCTCTGTACGCATATTCAGCCATTAGAGAAAACCCTTTGTGCTTATACATAGCATCTACAAAAACTGTCGAAATATTTGTTGAATAAAAACCAGTATCGTTTGTCATATAAGAACCCTGATTACTTCTGTTTTTTACCGCATCATTATTAAAATCATATGTAAAACCCATAGCTAATTTTGGTGTTGGCTCAAACTTTAAATCGCTTCCCCTATAGTCTCCTTTACTAGCAAATTTCCCAAAAGGTAACAATTCAACCCTAGAAGTGTATTGATGACCTCCCAAATTTCCAGTAGTTATATTTCTGCCTTCACCTTGGGACACTGCAAACATTTCTTTTACAATAAACGTATCTGTGAGGTTAAAGTGATGTCTCAATTGAAACCCCATATCACGGTCTATGTTAAATCTACTATTTAATAAAGAACGATCTACTTGTTGTAAGTCTCCTGAAGAAATAACACGTTCTCTATTCCCAGGTAATTTTGTTTGACCAAACCAAAGAACAAAATTTCCAGAAAAATTCCATTTTACTACAGCATCTAAAATATACTTAGGAGCTTCATTTGTAAATGAGGAAGCTTTTCCAATATCTCTATTAGAAAGACCTAATTCTAATTTATATTTTAATTTTGGGGAATAAGCAAACCCACTAAATTTTAAACGTGCTCTTCTAACTAATAGATTAGAAGTTGGATTGGATAAACCATTGTTTAGATCCCAATTTGATGTGCCCAGCATTTGCATTCTAGCACTAACATTCATTGAGAACGAGCTGTCTTTACCAATTAAATTAAAAAGACCTTTACCAAATTTTGGTGCATTTGATTCTTGTGAAGATATGTTCATGCAAAGAAATAAAGCAATGCATAGAAACAAATAATTAATTTTCATCATGTATTAGTTTTTGTCGATGCAAATAACCAACACTAATGTTAATTTAATGTTTCGTAATTATTAAAAAAACTGCCTTGGCCAAAGGCAGTTAATTAATCAATAATATTAATTGACAAAAACTAAATATTATGATTTTAATTAATCTTTAAGATTACTCAAATATCAAGAAAGTATTTGAACAAATAGTTTTTAAAAAATGAAGGAATAGTTAAGAAATTTAGATAAGTATCTCTATAGCCATCATTTATTAAAATTACATTAAAAATTGTGTAACAATTTAATAACAAAGAGAATATATATTTTAAATTTTCTTTTTTTCTTGAGTAGCTATAAAGTCTTTCAAATAAAAAGGTTCAAAGTAAGCAACGTCTTCAGTAGTCTTATTTTTAAATTTATGGAAAGAAATAGTAGTCATTTCTTTAGCTGAAGGAAATGCATTTTCTATAAAAACGGCATTTTCATGAAGAATAATTTCTTCACATTTTTTTGCTCCATCACCTAAAAAATAAACTGTATGGTTTTGTAATTCATCTAAAAAAGATTGTGAATCAATTATTTCTGCTTTTGTTTCTCTTATAGAGTTGTAGTTTTTGTCATAAA
>JADFAM010000034.1 GCA_015665265.1 Flavobacterium sp. | reverse complement strand
AAAAAATCACTTAAGTACAATTGCTATTGGATCTAGACTTCCTTTTTATAAAAACCAACACTTAATAGTGGGCTCTGAAGACTATTATTATGATGGAAATGTGTATTCTGAAAAATTAGATAAATATGAACTCATTCAGAAAGCATACCAATTTTTAAATACTCCATATCTGTGGGGAGGAAAAACCCCTTTTGGTATAGATTGTTCTGGGTTTACCCAACTTGTCTATAAAATTTGCGGCCATTCTCTTCTTAGAGATGCTAAAGATCAAGCTACACAAGGTGAAGTTTTGAGCTTTATTGAAGAGTCAGAGCCCGGTGATTTGGCTTTTTTTGATAATGAGGAGGGAAACATTGTTCATGTAGGTATTATCATGAATGATTACAATATTATTCATGCTCATGGAAAAGTTAGAATAGACACATTAGATCATAGTGGAATTTATAACGTAGACACTAAAACACACACTCATAAGTTAAGAGTTATTAAAAAAATAATATAAAAAAAGCCAACATTATATGTTGGCTTTTAAATTTTAGAAATCAATCAGACTGATCTAGTCTCTCATTTCTTTGTATAGATCGGTAAATTCTACAGCTTTTTCATCCATCTCTAACGTTTGATAAATATTCATCAAAAATTGAACAGTATTAATACTTCTACTGTATTTATCAGCTTTTTCTAGATATGGTAGTGCCTGTCTGTGAACACCTCTTTGCTTTTCTAATAATTCATCGTACTTGTCAAAATCAGATAAATTTTGATTCATCTCATCTACAATTGCTCTCTCCTGATCCATAATAACTATCGCTAAATTTAAATATGCATCACCATAATCTTCTTTGAGTTCAATGGCTTTTTCGTAATTATTTCTAGCTTCATCAACTTTACCTTGGTCAAAACTAATAACACCTAAGTTAAAAAATAGTTGAGGGTTATTGGGATCTATCTGAATGGCTATTTGAATTAACTCACCATACTTTTTCATGTCTTTTAATTGAAAATAAATATCTGCTTGAGTTAATATTAAATTGATATCATTTGGATATAGAGCTCTAGCTGCTTCAACTGCCTTTATAGCTTCTTCAGTTTTTCCTTGGGTTTTTAAAATATAAGCAACATTTTTGATAATTTCACCTGTTTTTGATGGCGTAAGCTCATCTACAGGATCCATGTAAAGACCTAATTTAACTTGTAGATCTCTATTTTTTTTATCTCCTAAATCTTCTTTATCTCCAGTTTGCTTACTTGTAGCATAGTATTCTTTTGATATTCCAGTATACCCCATATCTTGTAATTCTTGGTAATATTTCAAAGAAGTATCATAATCTTTTGCAAGACTGGAACTTACGGCTGCATTGTAGATAAAAATAGTATCTAGTTTGCTTAGTTTGTAGGTTAAATAAAAGCTATCAGAAGCATTTTTATAATCTTTTGCACTGTACAAATCACTAGCTTTTTGATACACATCTTGAACCATTTTATTTTGAAGAGTGGTTGCTGGTTCTGTATATCTAAATTTACCTGTTTCAATTTCTAAATTGAATAATTTTTCAAAAGAATCAGCGGCGGTTTGAAAATCTTTTGAACCATAGTATGCTCTACCTTTTAAAAAGTAAAACTTCCCCTTGGTTTTTACATCCATATTGGAAATTAGAGATTCAGCCGAAGTAATGGCAGAGATTGCTGTTGTGATATCTTGACTCTTAAGGGCTTTTTCAGCAGTTTTTAATTCGTTTTTCTGAGCAAATGTTGACATTGTTATAAATGCCAATACACATGCTAATAAATTAATTTTCATCTTCATTTAGTTTAATTCTATAATTGTTATTCTTGATTTTCTTTATTATTTTCTTGATTTTCTTCAGAAGTATCTTCCCCTGATGCTAGTAACTCTTCATCTTCTTCCTCATGCATTACTTTAGCAACAGCAGCAATACTGTCTGTATCTTTAATATTAATTAATTTTACACCTTGAGTAGCTCTTCCCATCACACGTAGATCTTCAACTGACATTCTAATGGTAATACCTGACTTATTTATAATCATTAAATCATTTGAATCGTCTACGTTTTTGATAGCAACAAGGTCTCCTGTTTTTTCAGATATATTCAGAGTTTTTACGCCTTTACCACCTCTATTAGTAATCCTATAATCCTCAAGTTTTGATCGCTTTCCATATCCTTTTTCAGATACTACTAAAATATTACTGTCCATATCGTTCACAGCTACCATTCCAATAACTTCGTCATTTTCATGACCTAAAGTAATACCTCTTACACCTGATGCTGTTCTACCCATTGGTCTCGTTTTAGCTTCTTCAAAACGGATTGACTTTCCAGATTTTAAAGCCAGCATTACTTGGCTATCTCCTGATGTTAATTTAGCTTCAAGCAACTCATCACCTTCTCTAATAGTAATGGCATTAATTCCATTAGTTCGAGGTCTAGAATATTGCTCTAGCGATGTTTTCTTTACCTGTCCTTTTTTGGTAGCCATTATTACATAATGGTTATTAATATACTCTTCATCTTTAAGGTCTTGCGTCACTAAAAATGCTTTAACCTTATCATCTTGCTCTATGTTTATCAAGTTTTGCATTGCTCTCCCTTTGGAGTTTTTACCTCCTTCTGGAATCTCATAAACTCGCATCCAAAATACTTTACCTTTTTGTGTAAAGAACAACATATATTGATGATTTGTTCCAACAAACAAATGCTCTAAGAAATCTTCATTCCTAGTAGCTACTCCTTTTTGACCTCGCCCTCCTCTATTCTGTACTTTATATTCATCAAGGTTTGTTCTTTTTAAATATCCTGCATTTGAGATGGTTACCACTACTTTGGTATTAGGAATCATATCTTCTATACTCATATCTCCACCAGCATATTCAATCTCTGATCTACGCTCATCTCCATATTTATCTCTGACAGCTATTAATTCGTCAGTGATGATTTGGTATCGTCTAGGCTCATTACTTAAAATATCTTTCAAGTCTATGATCGTTTTAGTAATTTCCTCAAACTCAGCCCTTAACTTATCTTGCTCTAAACCAGTTAATTGACGCAAACGCATTTCTACGATTGCTTTAGCTTGAATCTCTGATAATTCAAATCTTTTTATTAAACTTTCTCTTGCCAAATCAGCATTACTAGATCCTCTAATAATTTTTATAACCTCATCTATGTTGTCTGAAGCAATAATTAATCCTTCTAAGATATGAGCTCTTGCTTCGGCTTTCTTAAGTTCGTATTTTGTTCTTCTTACAACTACATCGTGTCTATGCTCAACAAAATAATGAATTAACTGTTTAAGATTTAATTGTTCTGGCCTTCCATTTACCAGAGCAATATTATTTACACTAAATGAAGTCTGAAGGCTTGTGTATTTAAAAAGTTTATTTAAAACTATGTTAGGAATTGCATCTCTTTTTAAGACATAAACAATACGCATCCCATTTCTATCAGATTCATCTCTAATATTTGAAATTCCCTCTAATTTTTTGTCATTAACCAACTCTGCAGTTTTTTTAATCATATCTGCTTTGTTGACTTGATAGGGTATTTCAGTAACGATGATACACTCTCTTCCTTTTACTTCTTCAATAATAGCTTTAGCACGCATCACTATTCGACCACGCCCTGTATGAAAAGCATCTTTAACTCCGTCATATCCATAAATGATTCCGCCAGTTGGAAAGTCTGGAGCTTTCACATGCTGCATTAATTCATCTATCTCAATATCTCTATTCTGGATGTAAGCTAAAGTACCGTTTACTACTTCCGTTAAGTTGTGAGGAGCCATATTAGTAGCCATACCAACAGCAATACCAGAGGCACCATTTACTAGAAGGTTTGGAATTCTAGTAGGCAAGACCGTTGGCTCTTGTAAAGTATCATCAAAATTTAATCTATGATCTACTGTATCTTTCTCTATATCTGAAAGCATTTCCTCAGAAATCTTTTGCATTCTAACTTCAGTATAACGCATAGCGGCCGGACTATCGCCATCTACAGAACCAAAATTACCTTGACCATCTACCATCATGTAACGAACACTCCAATTTTGAGCCATTCTAACCATCGAATCATAAACAGATGTGTCACCATGTGGGTGATATTTTCCTAAAACTTCTCCAACTATTCTTGCAGATTTTTTGTAAGAACCAGTAGCTTTAATTCCTAATTCGTGCATTCCGTACAAAACTCTCCTATGAACGGGCTTTAAACCATCCCTGACATCGGGTAATGCTCTGGAAACTATCACGGACATTGAATAATCAATATATGCAGATTTCATCTGCTCTTCTATGTTAATAGGAATTAATTTTTCTCCCTCTGCCATACCTTATGTTTATTGTTAATTTTTTACTAATTTTTTTATCATCAGCAAGATAATATAATTCCTATTTTTGACAAAGATATTAGTGCCTGAAAAGCCTATAGTTATTAACATTTTTTGATAAAATTTCAACATGATTTACATCCCTGATTTACAAGCCTTTCTGAAGGTATTTTAGGGGTCAAATTGTCAGTTTTTGATTGATGGCATTCTTTTTGTAATTTATAAAGTAAAAAATGTTAAATTTACAATAAAGATAAAGCGATATATGGACGATAATTTTTCACCAAAAGTAAGAGATGTGATCACTTTTAGTAAAGAGGAAGCATTAAGATTAGGTCATGATTTCATTGGCACTGAACACTTACTGCTTGGATTAATTAGAAAGGGAGATGGAAAAGCAATAGAAATATTACTAACACTAGAAATTGATTTAAATATTATTAGAAAAAAACTTGAAATATTAAATCCAGCGGCTTCAAGTATACCTGAGGGAAATAAGAAAAAAAGTCTCCATTTAACCAGACAAGCTGAAAAAGCGCTAAAAACTACATTTTTAGAGGCAAAATTATATCAAAGTGAAGCCATTGACACTGCTCATTTATTACTTTGTATTTTAAGAAATGAAAATGACCCCTCTACAAAACTGTTAAACAAATATGATGTTGATTATGATCAAGCAAAAGCTCTTTACAAAGAACTTCACACTGATACTAATCATGATATTTTACCATCCAATCCAATAGCTGAAACACCTTCTTCAGATGAGGGTGAGTTTGCTTCAGAAAAATCGAATCCATATGATCAATCTCAAAAAGAGAAAGCAAACAAAAAAACAAAAACTCCAGTACTCGATAATTTTGGAAGAGATCTAACTTTTTTAGCTGAAACTGGAAAATTAGATCCTGTAGTTGGGAGACACAAAGAAATTGAACGTGTTTCTCAAATTTTAAGCAGAAGAAAGAAAAACAATCCCATGCTAATAGGAGAACCAGGTGTTGGTAAATCAGCAATAGCTGAAGGATTAGCTATCAGAGTTGTTAATCGAAAAGTATCTCGAATTCTTTTTGACAAAAGAATTGTATCTCTAGACCTAGCCAGTTTAGTGGCCGGAACAAAATACAGAGGACAGTTCGAAGAACGAATGAAAGCTTTGATGAATGAGTTGGAGAAAAATGATGATATCATTTTGTTTATTGATGAAATCCACACTATTGTTGGAGCTGGAGGTGCCACAGGATCTTTAGATGCCTCAAACATGTTAAAACCAGCACTAGCAAGAGGTGAAATACAATGTATTGGTGCCACTACTTTAGATGAATACCGAACCAATATTGAGAAAGATGGTGCTCTAGAAAGACGATTTCAAAAAATAATAGTGAATCCAACTAGTGTTGAGGAAACTGTTCAAATACTATACAATATCAAAGAAAAGTATGAGTCTCATCACAATGTAAATTACACAGATGAAGCTATTGAGGCTTGTGTTAAATTAACAAATAGATATATGACTGACAGATACTTGCCTGACAAAGCCATTGATGCTTTAGATGAGGCTGGTTCTAGAATTCATATTACAAGTATTGTAGTTCCAGAGCAAGTTCTTGAATTAGAAAAGCAACTAGAAAATATTAGGAGTAGTAAAACAAAAGCAGTCAATGGTCAAAAATATGAAGAGGCTGCAAAACTACGTGATGATGAAAAAAACATTGAGGCTGCATTACATTCTGCTCAACAACAATGGGAAGATGATTCTAAATTAAACAGAGAAGTTGTAACAGAAGACAATGTTGCAGAAGTAGTTTCAATGATGACAGGAATCCCAGTTAATAGAGTAGCAGAGGCAGAAAGTCATAAACTTGGAGAACTCCCTCAAATGATTAAAGGAAAAGTAGTAGGTCAAGACCAAGCTGTTGCGAAGGTTGTAAAAGCTATTCAAAGAAATAGAGTTGGTTTAAAAGACCCTAATAAACCTATAGGCTCTTTTATTTTTCTAGGACAAACTGGTGTGGGTAAAACTCAATTAGCCAAAGTACTAGCTAGAGAATTATTTGATTCTGATGATTCCTTGATTAGAATTGACATGAGTGAATACATGGAAAAATTTGCTATGTCAAGATTAATTGGAGCACCTCCTGGTTATGTTGGTTATGAAGAAGGTGGTCAATTAACAGAAAAAGTTCGAAGAAAACCTTATGCAGTAGTATTATTGGACGAAATTGAAAAAGCACATCCAGATGTTTTTAATATGTTATTACAAATTTTAGACGATGGACATATTACAGATAGCCTAGGTAGAAAAATTGATTTCAGAAACACCATCATTATCATGACGTCTAACATTGGTGCTAGACAGCTTAAAGATTTTGGTTCTGGTGTTGGATTTGGAACTGCTGCCAGAAAAAATCAATCCGATGAACATGCAAAAGGAATTATAGAAGGTGCCTTAAAAAAATCATTTGCGCCAGAATTTTTGAACAGAATTGATGATATTATTGTTTTTAATACATTAGAAAGACAAGACATTCATTCTATCATAGACATAGAACTAGATAAATTACTTAGCAGAATACTTGATTTAGGCTATACACTTAAGCTAAGCGACAAAGCAAAAGATTACATAGCTGACAAAGGATTTGATAAAAAGTATGGAGCTAGACCTTTAAAAAGAGCCATTCAAAAATATATTGAAGATGCTCTAGCTGAAGAAATTGTTAATTCTAAGTTAGCAGAAGGCGATACAATTTTCATGGATTTAGACGTTAAAAAAAACGAGCTAACCATAAAAATTAAAAAAGGCGAAAAAGTAAAAGAAAAAAAGACCGAAGCAAAAGAGTAAACAAAAACCCAAACATATTGTTTGGGTTTTTTAGTTTTACAAACTAGTAGCTCCTTGTTCTTTTGAATTAGAATTAATAAAATAATGCCTAGAACAATTCACTAGCATCTATTTCTAATGAATTAATAAACAAAGAAGATTTCATAATGTCTTCATGCATTACTCTATCTTCCTTAACTAATGTTACTTCCTTTCGAAATGCAGCAATAAACGATTCTAAAAATGGAGAACTTTTCAAGTTACTAAATGATAAGCCTTGAGAGGCTGTAAACAATTCTATGGCTAAAATAGTTTGAATATTATCAACTACTTTTTTACATTTAGTAGCTCCATTTGCTCCCATACTTACATGATCTTCTTGACCATTACTTGACTCTATAGAATCTACACTTGCAGGGGTTGCATATTGTTTATTTTGACTTACAATGCTTGCTGCAGTATATTGAGGTATCATAAAGCCACTATTTAGTCCTGGCTTAGAAACTAAAAAGGGTGGTAAATGTCTGTGTCCTGATACTAATTGATACGTTCTACGTTCTGAAATATTTCCTAATTCTGCCATAGCTATGGCTAAAAAATCTAGGGTTAATGCTAATGGTTGACCATGAAAGTTTCCACCAGAAATAATTTGATCTTTTTCAACAAAAATATTAGGATTGTCAGTCACTGAGTTAATTTCAGTTAAAAACGTATTTGTAACAAATTTAATAGTGTCTTTTGTTGCCCCGTGAACTTGTGGGACACAACGAAATGAATATGGATCTTGAACGTGCTGCTTGTCTTGATTAATTAACTGACTATCCTGTAAAAATTCTTCAACTCTTTTAGCTGTTTTTAATTGACCGCTGTGAGGACGAACTAAATGTACCAATTCATTAAACGGATCTATTCTACCATCAAAAGCTTCTAAAGAAATAGTTGCTATTAAATCTGATAAGTATGATAGTTTATGAGATTTTATTAAGTTATAAATTCCATAGGCTGTCATAAACTGGGTACCATTTAATAACGCTAAACCTTCTTTAGATTGAAGATTGATTTTGTCCCAATTAAAACGATCTAGAATCTCTTTTCCAGAAATCCGTTGATCATTATATTTAACCTCTCCTAATCCAATTAATGGCAGGGCTAAATGAGCTAAAGGAGATAAATCACCAGAGGCACCAAGAGAACCTTGCTCATATACAACTGGAATAACATCATGATTATAAAAATCAATCAACCGATTTACAGTGGCTAATTGAACCCCAGAATGTCCGTAACTTAGGGATTGAATTTTTAACAACAACATCAGTTTTACAATTTCATCAGGAACCTCATCACCTGTTCCACATGCATGGCTCATGACTAAATTTTCCTGGAGCTTTTGTAAATTTTCACCCTTAATTTTTACATTATACAAAGCACCAAATCCAGTATTTATACCATAAATGGGTTTGGATGCAGTTGTTATTTTTGTGTCTAAATAAGTTCTGCATTTTTTTATACGTGACTCGGCATCCAGAGAAAGTACTAATTTTTTGTCTTGTCTTAAAATGTCTTGTATAATACTAAGATCTAGCGGATTGGAGCCTATTTCATGTGTTAAATCCATACGGTGTGCTTCTACATGTAAAAGTCTACAATCGATGTTGATTATGCAACAAAATTTAACAATTTTTCTAATTGAATAGTTATTATCTTTGAACAAATTTTCAAATTAGATTAATGAAAAAATGTTGGTTTTTCATCCTGTTTATCACCCTCCTAATCTCTTGTAAATCAGAATACCCCACTGGTTTTATTACTTTTAGTGGTACCATAGATAACAGTAAAGATTCTACCCTAACTATTACAGGTAACGGATTAAATAAAATTATTACGATTTCTAAAGACGGTAGTTTTAAAGACACCTTAAAAATTTCAGAAGCAAGTTTATATAGTTTATATTCTCCAAACAGTGGAAGAGGAATTGTTTTTTTAAAAAATGGATACCATTTAAAGTTAACTGGTAATGCTTCAAATTTTTTTACAAGTTTTAACTATCGAGGAAACGATGAAGGGGCAGATAGTAATAATCTTTTTATAGATAGGTACAATTTTGGATTAACAGCAGGAAGTATTGAGGGGTTTGTAATGTTAGAGAAAGAAGCTTTTTTAAACAAAATAAATTTCTTCAAAAATGGAATGGACAGTATAGCTGCTTTATATCCAAATGCAAATGACAGTATGCTAGAAGAATCTAATATCCAAAACAATACTTTTTTTGACAAATTATTAGATAATTACGATCAAATGCATGCTCGTATATTACAACAAAGAAGAACTGAAGAAAAATTAAAAAAAGGAAATAAAGCTCCAGATTTTTCTAATTATGAAAATTATAATGGAAATACCTCATCGCTTTCGGACTTCAGAGGAAAGTATGTTTATATAGATATTTGGGCTACTTGGTGTAGACCATGTATTGCTCAATTTCCTTATTTAAAAAAATTAGAAAAAGAGTTTCAATATAAAAACATCTCTTTTGTGAGTATTTCCACAGATGATGACAGACGATCTAATGGAAGTTGGGAAAAAGCTCGAGATAAATGGATAACCATGGTCAGAAAAAGAAACCTTTCTGGGTATCAATTATGGGCGGGTAAAGATGATGCACGATTTTCTAGAGAATATATGATTACCAGTATTCCTAGATTTATCTTAATAGATCCTGAAGGAAACCTAATAGATAGTAATGCCAAAAGTCCAGCGGACACTGCATTGAGAGAGTTATTAGTTGGATTACCAGGAATTTAAAACAAAAAAAGTCGAAATAAATTTCGACTTTTTTTGTTTTAATGTAATTTTTTATTCTTTGTAAACCCCCATTTGAGCATACTTATCCATTCTAGTAGATACAACCTCTTTCTCTGATAAATCCTTAAGTTCTTCAAATGAAGTTAGAATCGTATTTTTTACAGCTTCAAAAGCTCCTTCTCTATTGGAATGTGCACCACCAACAGGTTCTTTGATAATTCCATCAATTAATTTTAACCTTTTCATGTCATCACCAGTTAACTTCAAAGCATCGGCTGCCTGCTCTTTATACTCCCAACTTCTCCATAAAATGGACGAACAAGATTCAGGAGAAATTACAGTATACCAAGTGTTTTCCATCATAAAAACTTTATTCCCAACACCTATTCCTAGTGCTCCACCTGAAGCTCCCTCACCGATAACAATAGTAATTATAGGTGTTTTTAAACGGGTCATTTCTAGAATATTTCGAGCAATCGCTTCTCCTTGCCCTCTCTCTTCTGCTTCTAATCCTGGGTAAGCTCCTGGAGTATCTAATAATGTAACAACTGGAATTTTAAACTTTTCAGCCATTTTCATGAGACGAAGTGCTTTTCTATACCCTTCAGGATTAGCCATCCCAAAATTCCTGTATTGACGTGTTTTTGTGTTGTATCCTTTTTGCTGACCAATAAACATAAAAGACTGATCTCCTATTTTACCTAAACCACCAATCATGGCCTTGTCATCTTTAACATTTCTGTCTCCATGTAATTCCATAAAGGTATCTCCGCAAATTGCTTTGATATAATCTAAAGTATAAGGTCTGTTGGGGTGTCTTGATAACTGAACTCTTTGCCAAGGAGTTAAATTTTTATAGATCTCTTTTTTAGTTTTTTCTAACTTCTTTTCAATTTTCTTACAAGTAGCTATTACATTAACATCGCTATCTACACCTATTTCATAACATTTTCCCAGCTGCTCCTTCAATTCTTTAATAGGTAATTCGAAGTCTAAATATTCCATGATTTGGTTATTTGTTTTCTATAAAATCGATGATTTAAAATCGATAGACAATGATACAAAATTACTATAAAAAATGAGTCAATTTACAATGATTTTTATTTTTTTGATTGTTTTAGTTTGTCTAGTTTATTTAAAACACCTTTCATGTTTTTTAAGATAGCATTTACCAATACTACTAACATAACGATACATGCACCTAAGTAAAATTCTGTATTCATTTTTTCGCTTTCACCAAAAATAATTAATGCTAAAATAATTGCATAAATAGGTTCTAAATTTACAGTAAGAACAACAGTGTAAGGAGTAAGGTGTTTCATAACATCTACTGAAACTATAAATGCATATGCAGTACAAATACTACTCAAAATAAATAGGTATATCCAATCAAAATTTCCTAAAACAAAAAAATCAATTGTAAAAGATCCCTTAAAAAACAAATAAACTGTAATAAAAAGTGCTCCAAAAAATAATTGATAAAATGAAATGATAGATGCACTGTGTTTTCTAACAAACAAACCGTTAAGTACTGAAAATAATGCTGATAAAAACGATGAAATTAATGCATATACTATTCCAAGAGCATACTGAGATTCAAAACTAAAAATAATATATAACCCACCAACAACTAGTAAGCCAAGGATTATTTCAACTGCCTTAATTCTTCTTTTGAAAAAGATTGGCTCTATGAGTGATGTAAAAAACGCACCAGTGCTCATAGCTACTAGAGCTACTGAAACGTTTGAAACTTTAATAGCTTTAAAAAATGTAATCCAGTGGAGTGCAATTAAGATACCTGATAGTAAAAACTTGAATAGGGACTTTTTGTCTAATTCAAATGACTTTTTCGTTATCAAAAAATAGGCTGCAATAAAAAAAGAGGCTAATAGCATCCTGTACCAAACTAATGGGATGGCATCTATGGATATTAATTTCCCTAAAATGGCAGTAAAACCCCATATAAAGACAATTAAATGAAGATGTAAATAATATTTTAAATTACTTTTTAGCATTTAGATATAAATAAAGAGCTAATAGACCAAATATGAAATTGGGAATCCATACATAAACAAGCGAATTAACTCCAGCTACAGCACCTAACACCTCTCCAACTTTTAAAAAGAAAACATAAATAAACATGATCGTAACTCCAATTCCTAAGTTAACTCCAATACCCCCTCTTTTTTTCTTAAAAGCTAGCGCTACAGCAATGATCGTTAAAATATAACATGCTATGGGTAAACTTGTTCTCTTGTATAGCTCTACCAAATAGGCATTTAAATTTTTAACTCCTCTTTTTTTTGATATTTTAATAAACTCAGACAACTCATTAGAAGGCATTTCCTGAGCTAGAGCAGATTTATACATAAAGTCTTTTGGCGTAAAAGAGAATGTTGTGTCCATAGTAACACCTGCGTAAATACTGTCTCTATCATTAAAGATTTTACGTAGTTTGTATCTAGTCAATTTAAATGTGCTATCTCTTTCTATCCATCGAATATTTTCAGCCGTTAATTTTTGAATTAATTCTATGCCTTTATAATTTTCTATGGAAAAATAACTTCCTTGAGAAGATTTAAAACTATAGCTTTTCAAATACATGTAAGTACTGTCATTAAGTTGTAGACTGAAATTTTCAACTATATTATCTTTCCACTTCTTCCTTACAAAAAACTCTTTTTCAAATTGTTTCCTTTCTTTACTACTGCTTGGAACTACATAATGATTCATGGCTAAAGCTACTAGTGTTAACAAAGTAGCTCCAATCATATATGGATAAAGAAATCTAGTAAATGAAATTCTAGCACTAGTCATGGCTACAATCTCTGTATTATTTGAAAGTTTAGAAGTAAACAGTATAACCGCAATAAACAATGCCAAAGGCATAAATGTGTTGGCATAATAGATGATGAAATTTGTATAATACTCATCAATAATTCGGCCTACAGTTAAATCACTATGGGCTAAAAACTTATCTACTCGCTGAGAAATATCTATAGCAACTGCAATTGGTATCAGAATAAGAAGGGTAAACATGAAGGTTACCAAGTATCTTTTTAATATGTACCAGTCTAATTTTTTCACTACAATCTTTTATTCATTTGCTTAACCATCTTGTCTTTCCATACGGCAAAATCACCGGCTACAATATGCTTTCTTGCTTCTCTAGTTAACCACAGGTAAAATCCTAGATTGTGAATAGATGCGATTTGCTTACCTAATAATTCTTTGGATGCAAAAAGGTGTCTTAAATAAGCTTTGCTATAAAGAGTATCCACAAAAGTAATACCCATATCATCTATAGCTGAAAAATCATTTTCCCACTTTTTATTTTTAATATTTATACTACCGTGAGCAGTAAAAAGCATTCCATTTCTGGCATTTCTAGTAGGCATCACACAATCAAACATATCTACTCCTAGAGCTATATTTTCTAAAATATTGATAGGAGTTCCTACCCCCATTAAATATCTGGGCTTATCTTCAGGTAAAATTTCACATACAATTTCGGTCATTGCATATAATTCTTCTGCTGGCTCGCCAACAGAAAGACCACCAATAGCATTAGCTTCTGCTCCAACAGAGGCAATGAATTCTGCAGATTGTTTTCTCAAATCTTTATATGTACTTCCCTGTACAATTGGGAAAAAAGTTTGATTGTAATCGTACTTTAACGGTGTTTTATCCAAGTGATTTATACATCTTTTTAACCAACGATGTGTCATATGCATGGATCTTTTAGCATAATTATAATCACACGGATAAGGAGTGCACTCGTCAAAAGCCATGATAATATCAGCTCCAATACTTCGCTGGATTTCCATGACGTTTTCAGGCGTAAAAAAATGCATAGAGCCATCTATGTGACTCTTAAATTTTACCCCCTCTTCATTAATTTTTCTTCTTCCTGATAATGAATAAACCTGATAACCACCACTATCCGTTAGAATATTTCTATCCCAATTTATAAATTTATGCAAGCCACCTGCCTGCTCCAAGATTTTTATAGTAGGCCTCAAATACAGGTGATAGGTATTTCCCAAAATGATGTCAGGATTAATCTCTGTCTTTAATTCTGTTTGGTGAACACCTTTTACAGTACCTAGGGTACCTACAGGCATAAAAATAGGAGTTTCAATCACTCCATGGTCTGTAGTGATTTTCCCTGCTCTAGCTTTGCTCTTAGGGTCTTGGCTCTTTAGTTCAAATTTCATCGGTTGCAAAGATACATAAAACGAGATATGAGGTCTTATAAAAGAAACTTAAGATTTTCTTTTATTTCGTTTAAATTGATTTCGCTTTCTTCCAAATTCTCTTTTTTTATTATCATCTATAGAAACTTCAGCAGTTTTTGAGGAGAAAGCTATGATTTGATTTAATTCATCAACTTCCTTAGTTGTAAGTTCTCGCCATTCTCCATAGGGCAAACCACGTAAACTTAAATTCATTATTCTAGTTCGCTCTAACTTTTTAACTGTATAATTTAAATACTCACACATTCTTCTGATCTGCCTATTTAATCCCTGAGTTAGTACAATTTTAAATTGGTAATTACTTATTTTCTCCACCAAACATTTTTGAGTAATGGTATCTAAAATAGGAATTCCATTACTCATTTTTTTAATAAAATCCTCTGTAATTAAACTGTCTACTGTAACTAGATATTCTTTTTGGTGATTATTCCCTGCTCGTAGGATTTTATTAACTATATCACCATCATTGGTTAAAAAAATCAACCCTTGAGATGGCTTATCTAGCCTTCCAACTGGGAAAAGCCTCTCCGGATAATTAATATATTTTACAATATTTTTTCGTTCTTTAGAATCTGTAGTACAAACGATACCTATAGGTTTATTTAATGCTATATAACGAGTTTTTGGTTTAGGTTTTAGTGGTTTTCCGTCTATCCTAACATCATCACCCTCTACTACTCTATTACCTAGCTTAGTGGGAATTCCATTAATGGTAACTCGTCCCTCAATAATCAATTTCTCAGCTTCTCTTCTAGAGCAGATTCCTGTTGCGCTAATAAATTTATTGAGGTTCGTTGAATCTTGATTATTTGCCAAATCTTTATATAATTACAGTTCTAAATGTAAGATTAATTCTTGGAGAAAATACTTTTTTTGTAGGTGGAAGCCTGTGAAGCCAATTTTTTTGTGTAGTTCCTTTCATAAGTAATAAACTTCCATTTTCTAATAAAATATCTACTCGTTGCTTTGTTACTTTATGTTTAAATGAAAATTTTCGTTCAGCTCCAAAAGTTATGGAGGCGATGGTTCCATTTTCTAAAAGTGTTTTTTCAGCATCACTATGCCATCCCATACCCTCAGCTCCGTCATGATATAAATTCAACAAACAAGAGTTATAGGTAGTAGAGGAAAGCTCCTCAACTTTTTGTTTGAGCTGAAGTAATTCTGGTGTCCATAGATATGCCTGCTTTGTTACTCCAGAATAGGAATAGCTATAGGATTTATCTCCAAACCAAGCTACTTTTCTTTTTGTAATGTGGTGTTTTCCAAAAATAATAGCTTCGTCGTTTTGCCAAGGAATTTGTTGTAATAAATTTTGATAATAAGATGTTATTTCTTTTCTATTAAAAACACTGCCTAGATAGATTACTTCTCCTTCATAAGGAAGCATATTTGAGTGTGTATTTTGACTAAATAAATCCATTATTTATGGTTGCTATAAGAAATTATGGACTTGGAAAGTTGCAAAAATCAAGACTAGTTGTATTATTTGAAGAAAGAATCAACAAATTCATGTTTATTGAATACTTGCAAGTCATCTATTCCTTCCCCTACACCAATGTACTTTACTGGAATTTTAAACTGATCCGAAATACCAATCACTACTCCCCCTTTTGCTGTTCCATCTAATTTAGTTACAGCCAGTGAATTTACTTCTGTAGCTTTGGTAAATTGTTTTGCTTGTTCAAAGGCATTTTGACCAGTAGAACCATCTAATACTAATAAAACATCGTGAGGTGAATCTTCAACTACTTTTTGCATAACACGTTTTATCTTGGTGAGTTCATTCATTAAATTTACCTTGTTGTGCAACCTACCTGCAGTATCGATTATAACAACATCTGCATTTTGAGAAACCGCTGAAGTAAGCGTATCAAAAGCAACAGACGCAGGATCTGAACCCATTTCTTGTCTAATTAAAGGTACTTCCACTCTATCAGCCCAAACTTGAAGTTGATCTATTGCTGCAGCTCTAAAAGTATCAGAAGCTCCTAAAACAACCTTTAAGCCTTTCTTCTTAAACTGTGAAGCTAATTTTCCTATCGTAGTAGTTTTACCAACTCCATTAACACCAACAACCATTAAAACATAGGGTTTCTTATTTTCTGGAATGTTAAAATCTGTGTCATTTCCTAAATTCGTTTCAGATAAAAGACCTGCAATCTCGTCTCTTAAAATACCATTTAACTCTTCTGTTCCAAGATACTTGTCTTTAGATACTCTTGCTTCAATTCTCTCAATAATTTTGAGTGTTGTATCTACGCCAACATCAGAGGAAACAAGAACTTCCTCTAAATTATCAAGAACATCATCATCTACTTTAGATTTTCCTGCTACTACCTTAGATAATTTAGTAAAAAAACTAGATTTAGATTTTTCTAACCCTTTATCTAAGGTTTCTTTCTTTTCTTTTGAAAATATCTTTTTAAAAAAACTCATGAATTATGTTCGGTATTTTAGTATTTCAAATTTAACCAAATAAACGGCATAAAAAAAACTACTTTCTTCTAAGAAAGTAGCTTGTATATTTTATGTGAAAAGAATTTATTTCTTTGCTAAAAATTCATTTACTTTTTTTGGGTCCATAATAGATTCAACAAAGGTATAAGCACCAGTCTTTGGAGATTTTACCATCTTGATTGCCTTACTAAGTCTTTTTGAACCTGTCTGTAACGATGCTACTGATTTCTTTGCCATGTCCTTGTATTTTATTTATTTGACATTTTCATTTAAATGAAAAAGTCTATTTATTTAATTTCTTTATGAACTGTCATTTTCTTCAAGATAGGATTGAATTTTTTAATTTCTATTCTATCTGGAGTATTTTTTTTATTCTTAGTTGTAATATATCTTGAAGTTCCTGGTTTTCCAGTTGCTTTATGTTCTGTACACTCTAAGATTACCTGTACTCTGTTTCCTTTTTTTGCCATCTTTCTATAATTTTCTAGAAATTTACTTAGTTAAGAAACCTTTCTCTCTTGCTTCTTTTATGACTGCAGAGATACCTTTCCTATTAATATTTTTTAACGCAGAAGCAGAAACTTTTAATGTAACCCACTTGTCTTCTTCTGGAATGTAAAAACGCTTGGTCATAAGATTAACGTTAAACTTTCTTTTCGTTCTATTCAAAGCATGAGAAACATTATTTCCTACCATGGCTTTTTTTCCTGTTAATTCACAAACTCTAGACATCTTCTTACAGTTTTAATTTCTTTTCTTTAAACGAGGTGCAAATCTACAATTTTTTTAAAATCCTACAAAAACAATTTTGGTTATTTTTTTAGAATTTCTTGTTGTAGCATTTGTAGTGATTTATTTACCGTTCTATTGATAACTTTTTCTCTTGGATGACCAAAATTAAACTCCTCCACAACAACACCTTTTGCAGAAGCAATGGCAATAAAAACTACTCCAACAGCTGCTGAAGTCTTATCTGAAGTTGGTCCTGCATTTCCAGTAACAGCAATTGCATAATCCGAATTAGTCTTTTTCATGGCTGAAATGGCCATTTCTTCAACAACATTTGAACTTACTACAGAATATTTTTTAATAGTTTCTGAAGAAACGTGTAGCAGCTCTTGTTTCATTTTAGAACTGTAAGCAACTATACTACCATTAAAATAGACTGAAGATCCAGGAACTGAAACTATTGTTGAAGCAATCTTACCTCCTGTAACACTTTCTGCAGTACAAAGAGTTTTCTCTGAATCTTTTAAAAGATTACCTATGTGTTCTTCTATAGTAACACCACTTTCATGACCAGTAATTATATCTGAAAGCAACAAATATAGCTCTTGCAAAACAGTATGTAAACCATCTTCTAGAACTTGTTTTTTGGGTCCTTTTGCAGATAATCTAAGACGAACTCTACCAAAAGAAGGCAAATAAGCTAGTTTAATAAAATCTGGAAGTTTGATTGCCCAATCCTCAATTCTTTCAGCAATGACACTTTCGCCTTGACCATATGTCATAACCGTTTTATGAATAATAAAAGGAAGTTTAAATTGTTCTTGAATTCTTGGGATTACCTCATGTTTCATCAATCCCTTCATTTCGTAGGGAACTCCAGGCATAGAGACAAAAACTGTATTATTCTCATAGAACCACATTCCAGGTGCTGTTCCCATTCTATTCATTAACAACCTAGCTTTTGATGGTAATTGAGCTTGATATTGCTGCACTTTATTGTAGGGTATGTTATATTTCTTAAACATCCTTTTTATGTGATCTATCACCTCAGGATATTCGACAATTTCTTGATCATTAAAAAACTTCGCTATTGTTTTTTTGGTAATATCATCTTTAGTTGGACCAAGTCCACCCGTAATAATTACAATATCTGCTCTACTTTGCGCCTCTTTAAATGCATTTAAAATATGCTGTTCTTCGTCTTGAATTGATGATATTTGATACACAGAAACACCTATTTTATTCAGTTCCTTACCAATCCATTGAGAATTAGTATCAACAATTTGACCTATGAGAATTTCATCTCCAATAGTTATAATTTCTGCGTTCATAAAAATAGTGTTAAACTTTTTGCATTGTAACTAAAGTACATTTTAAAAAATCTCTTATTTCACTCTAATTTCAAAAGCTTTTAAACCTTCGATCTGTCCAAGTAATACATCATTTTCTGAAACTTTACCAACTCCTGCTGGTGTTCCAGTAAAGATAATATCTCCTTTTTTTAGGGTAAAGTATTGAGAAACATAACTAATTAGTTCATCAATTTTCCAGAGCATTGACTGTGTATTACCATCTTGAACAATTTCATTGTTTTTAAATAATTGGAAAGAAAGGTTCTCTAAATTGAAGTCTTTTTTATTGTAAAAATTTCCAATAACTGCACTTCCGTCAAAGGCTTTTGCTTTTTCCCATGGCAAGCCTTTTTCTTTACATTGTTGTTGCACATCTCTGGCTGTAAAATCAATTCCTAAACCAATTTCATCATAGTATTTATGAGCAAATCTTGATGCTATATGTTTCCCTACCTTATTGATCTTTATAAGCACTTCTACTTCATAATGAACATCATTTGAGAAAGGTGGGATGAAAAAAGGATTTTTGTTAGGTAAAATAGCCGAATCAGGTTTCAGAAAAACTACAGGATTATCTGGACGTTCATTAGCAAGTTCTTCTATATGTTTGGCGTAATTTCGCCCAATGCAAATTATTTTCATAGAATAATAGGAAATTAATTAAGGAATCCATTGTTTTGGAAAGTTAGGTTTTCTTTTTTCTAAAAATGCATCTCTTCCCTCTTTTGCCTCATCCGTCATGTAAGCTAAGCGAGTAGCTTCACCAGCAAAAACTTGTTGACCAACCATACCGTCGTCTGTTAAATTCATAGCAAATTTGAGCATTTTAATAGAGGTAGGTGATTTTTCTAATATTTCTTGAGCCCACTCATAAGCAGTTTGCTCCAATTCATCATGAGGAATAACTGCATTTACCATCCCCATATCATAAGCTTCTTGTGCTGAATAATTTCTTCCCAAAAAGAAAATTTCTCTTGCTTTTTTTTGTCCTACCATTTTTGCTAAATAAGCAGACCCATAACCACCATCAAAAGAGGTAACATCCGCGTCTGTTTGTTTAAAAATAGCATGTTCTTTAGAAGCTAAAGTTAAATCACATACAACATGTAAACTATGACCTCCACCAACAGCCCATCCAGGAACAACAGCAATAACAGCTTTTGGCATAAATCTTATTAAACGTTGTACTTCTAGGATATTTAATCTATGGTATCCATCATCTCCAACATATCCTTGATGCCCCCTAGCCTTTTGATCTCCACCAGAACAAAATGAATAAATTCCGTCTTTTGAGGAAGGACCTTCGGCACTCAGTAAAACTACACCAATAGAGGTGTCTTCACCTGCATCATAAAATGCATCATATAATTCACTCGTTGTTTTTGGGCGAAATGCATTTCTAACATTGGGTCTATTAAATGCTATTCTAGCTACACCGTTAGACTTTTTGTATGTAATATCTTCATATTTCTTGGCTGTAAACCATGTAGGATCTTTCATAACTTTGATTTTATCAACAGGTAAAAATAAAACATTCCTTATTCACTGTAAGTAATATTGTGTAAAATATTATGTTCTTATTTTTTAAAATCACATATCTTTAGCAAATAAAACTCCTAATTTATGAGAATTCTAGCTTTACTTATTTTTTTATTTTCCTCTTGCTTTGTTTTTAGTCAAGAAACAATTTTTAAGAAATATAACTCAGAAATATTAAATGAAGTGAGAGATGTTTCCATCTACCTTCCTAAAAGTTATAATAAAGATTCAATTTCAAATTTTCCTTTGGCTATTGTTCTTGATGGCCATAAATTATTTGATGTATATGTTGGAGTATCAAATTATTACTCCTATCAAGATAATGCTCCTGAACAAATTGTTGTAGGAATTGACATGAAAAACACAAGGATAAAAGATGCTGGTTATGATTTGATAACAAGCGAACTAACTCCAGACTCAAAGAATTTCTATCGTTTTTTAAGAGATGAAATTATTCCTTTTGTAGAGGCATCTTACAAGACCTCACCATTCTTAACTATTGTTGGTGAGAGTCTCACTGCTAACTTTATTACACACTTTTTAAGAGAAAAATATCCTATTTTTAATGCTTACATCTCTTTAAACCCTAGCTTATCTGAAGATATAAACACGCAAATTGAATCTTATAAATTATCCAATTTAAGTGATGAAGACAATAATTTTTATTTTTATATGGCTGGTAACCCATATGCTAATGAAAAAAAACTAGCTAAGATTAAAAAGTTTGCAACTTATATGAAGTCTGTAGATATAGATAATTTTAATGTTGTCTATGATGATTTTTCTAACTCACCAAGTCCTTCTTCAGTTATTGGTGAAGGAATCTCTAGAGCTTTTGCAAAGGTTTTTGAAATTTATTCTGGAATTACAAAAGATGAATTTGAGGAGAAAATAAAAAATTTAAGCCCACCTGATGCCATTTCATATTTGGAAATAAAATACTTAGATATTGAGTTTTTATTTGGTTCTAACTTAGGAATAAGGCCTGCTGATGTCTTTGCTATTGAAGATATAATTCTTGACAAAGAGAATGGTGATTATTTAGATGATTTTGGTACTATGATTTTAAAACTTTTTCCATCCTCTGAGATGGGACATTATTACTTGGGTAAATATTATGAGAGTGGTAAAGATTTTAAAGGCGCTCTTGAACAATATCGCTTAGGTTACGGTAAAATGGATCCTAAAGACCCTAATGCAGATTTATTTTACCAAAATGTAGAACGTTTATTAAATAAAGAAAATTAATTTTTTTCTATTCTGTCGGAATAAAGATTAATTTTTTTATCTCTGTATAGTGATCCAATTGCTCTTTTAAAGGCTTTTTTACTCATTTGTAAATGAAACTTAATAGATTCAGGAGAGCTTTTATCAGTTAATGTTATCGTTCCATTATTTTGATCGAGGTGATGTAGTATTTTTAAAATATCGTATTCAATGGTATTTCTATATCCCAAGGGCCTCATTGATACATCTATTTTTCCATCCTCTCTGATGTTTTTGATATATCCTGTAGTAGAAACACCCTCTTCTAAATCTGAAAATACTTCATTCTTATACACCAACCCTTCCATTGATTCTTCAATTAAAACTGTGAATCCAAGAGCTGTCTCTGTTCCAATAATAATAGCTACTTTTTGTCCTATCTCTAAGTCCATTTAATTTTATTTTAAACTATTGATATATTCTTTTAAAACCAAGTCATTTTGTGTACTAGGAGTAAAAATTTCAAGCAATTTAGGTTGTGTAGATTCTTTGTAAAAGTCTGCAAGCTTTTTATCTAAAGTCTCAATATCATGTGATTTACTATAATCTAATCTATGCATTTTACATAAATGTTGCGCTGTTAAACAGTGGGGTGTTTCAAAGAATT
>JADFAM010000070.1 GCA_015665265.1 Flavobacterium sp. | reverse complement strand
AACCACGATAAAAAAAGAATTGATGATGCAATTAATAAAGTAGTTTCAGATTTTAAACAAAATTTAAAAGAATAATAGAAAAAAAACTACTCTTTTTTTGGAGGCATGGGTCCTCTTAAATGTATTACCAAACCATTTAGAAAGTTTCTTAAAATTTGATCGCCACATTCCATGTATTTTGGATGGTCTTCCTTCCTGAAGAAAGCACCTAGTTCACTTTTAGAGACTTTAAAATCTACAAGTTTACAAATGTCTACTATGTCATTATCACGAAGCTTGTGTGCTACACGTAATTTTTTAAAAATATCATTATTTGTTAATCCCATGTGATAAAGATACTAGTTTTAACTGACTACACTAAAAATGGCCCAGGCATACAAAGCAAACCGAAGAAAACGAAATAATCCAAAAAGAACCACTCCTTTAAATGGATACATTATCATTCCTGCTGCCATGCATGTAATAGAAAAAGGAACTGGTAAAAGAGCGCCAATGAGAATTAAAAAACCACCCCATTTACTGGTGTTTTTTAAATACTTGGCCATTTTTATTTCTAGATAATTTTTCACACTAGCTATTTTTAAAATAGTTTTTCCTATGAAAAAGGATAGCAATCCACCAAAGTATGAAAGTGATGCTAGTATTGCTAAGCTAGCAACTGGAGTAGCTGTTTTTTTTGACCAAGCAATAAATATTTCAGGAGGAATTAAACCTAGTAAAGTTTCAGACAAAAAAAATGTGATCAAGACTCCTGTTCTTGAAAATGTTTTGGTAAGCAATTCTAAACCATCGTCAATTGTAAATACATATCTATTAAATAGAAATAGAGCTACGATTATAAGTATTACTGGGATTGTTACTTTTTTAATGCTATCGACAACAAAAGAGTAGAATCCAGTATATTTATAGTATTGGTGTAGAAGTTTCGCTCTAGATTTTTTTCTTCTCATAGTTTAGGGACACAAAAATAATAAGTAAAAACCTGTTTAAAAACTAAAAACTAAATAATTAACTTTTCTTTATACTTTAGCTTAATAAATATATAATTGTATGAATATTATTGGATCAATTGAAACTGTTTTTAGAAAATATGTACCCTCACCGTTTACAATTGCCATTTTATTAACTATCACCACTATTTTTTTAGCGTTAATTTTTACAGTTCCCGAGGAAACAAGTTCAGTAGATTATTTAATAGATATTTTAACCTTCTGGGAAAAAGGAATTTGGTCTACATCTTTATTAGAATTTGCTTACCAAATGATGCTTATTTTAGTATTGGGTCATGTTTTGGTATTGAGTAAGCCTGTTAGCAACCTTATTTTAAAAATTACTTTTTATTGTAAAAACACTGCTACAAGTGCGGCTATTGTGGCTTGTTTAACAATGTTAGTGGCTTTTTTTAATTGGGGTCTAGGGTTAATCTTTGGGGCATTATTAGCTAGGAAAGTTGCAGAGTATTCACAGCAAAATAATATTAAAATAAATTACCCAATAATTGGTGCTGCAGGGTATGTAGGATTAATGGTATGGCATGGTGGTATTTCCGGGTCTGCTCCAATAAAAATAAATGAGGATGGGCATATTTCCTCCTTAATGAAAAATATTTCATCCTCTACTATCTCTGAAAGAATACCCTCCTCGATAGATTTTAGTCAGACAATTTTTAGTTTACCTAATTTGCTAATTTTTTCTACTGTAGTAATAGTTATCACAGCTTTTTTCTTCATTTTAGGAAAGAACTCTAAGCCTACTAAGATTAACCTACCCACCTATAAAATGACTCAAGATGAAAATATTACAACTAAATCTGAAAGATTAGATAATTCAAAAGTGTTAGCTACTATTTTTGGGGCCATAATTATTCTAGCCTTTTTTTACAGCTATTTTGATGATATAATAGTGATGAAAATTACTCCCAATCTTATTAATTTCTTGATGTTAGGCTTAGGGATTATTTTACATGGTAATTTTAAGAATTTCACAAATGCTATTTCTGAATCAATCTCTGATATTTCAGGAATACTTATACAATTTCCATTATATTTTGGTATTATGGGAATAATGAGTAGCAGCGGTATGGTGACTCAAATTTCAAATTTTTTCGTATCGTTTTCTAATGTCACAACCCTTCCGTTAGTCACTTTTTTTAGTGCTGGATTGGTTAATATATTTGTGCCAAGTGGAGGTGGGCAATGGGTTATACAAGGTCCAATTGTTGTTGAATCTGCACTAAGATTAGGAGTTCCTTTAAATAAAGCTATTATGGCTTTGGCATACGGAGATCAAATAACAAATATGCTTCAACCTTTTTGGGCACTACCTCTTTTAGGAATTACAAGACTTAAAGCTAAAGAAATTTTACCATATTCATTACTGGCAATGATCATTGGTGGGAGCATTTATATAGTGGGAATTTTACTATTTTGATTATATGAGATGGCTTTCTGAAAAAATTGAATTTCCGCCTCATGAAACTGCTACAAAAGAAGGGGTTCTAGCATTAGGAGGGGATTTATCCCCCGAAAGGTTACTCTTTGCCTACAAGAATGGAATTTTTCCATGGTATTCTCTTGATGAACCAATAGTATGGTATAGTCCGAAAAAAAGAATGGTTTTATTTCCTCAAGAGTTAAAAATTTCCAAATCAATGACTAATATTCTTAAAAAGAATAAATTTGAAATTACAGAAAATCAGACTTTTGAGGAGGTTATTCATCAATGTAAAAACATTAATCGTCATGATAATTTAGGAACATGGATAACTGATGATATGGAACAGGCCTATATTAAGCTTCATAAGAAAGGATATGCTAAGTCAATTGAGATATGGAGTTTGGATTCTAATTCTGATGTGTTAGGGAAGAGTAAAAAAAATCTTGTGGGAGGTTTGTATGGATTAGAAATTGGAGATATCTTTTGTGGAGAAAGTATGTTTTCAAAAGTCTCTAATACTTCAAAAATTGCATTTATTCATTTGGTTAACAATCACAATTATCAATTGATAGATTGCCAAGTTTATAATAATCATTTGGCTAGCTTGGGTGCTAGAGAAATTTTTAGAGATGATTTTTTAAAAAAATTAAATGTATTGGATAAGAACAACATCCTTTAGATTGAAAATTTTATTGATAAGATAATCTACTGATTTTTTATTTTCAAAACTCTTCCTTGCTTCAATGTTTTTTCTATTGGTAGTAAAAATTGTATGTTTTTAGCATTTAAGCGTTTAATGGTTTTCCATCCCACGCTGCTTTAGCCGCTTCTTTCATGGCCTCAGCATAGGTTGGATGTCCATGGCAAATTCTTGCCAAGTCTTCTGCTGAAGCTCTGTATTCCATAGCAACTGCTGCTTCCATAATTAAATCTGCTGCTCTTGCGCCTACAATATGAACTCCTAAAACTTCATCGGTTTCTTTATCTGCTAGTACTTTTACAAAGCCATCAATATCTCCACTAGCTCTTGATCTTCCCAGAGCTCTCATGGAAAATTTACCAGATTTATAGTGAACACCAGATTCTTTTAATTCTTGTTCAGTTTTTCCTACAGCAGCAACCTCGGGCCATGTGTATACAATTCCTGGAATTAAATTATAGTCTATATGTGGTTTTTGTCCTGCAATAAGTTCTGCAACTACCACACCTTCCTCCTCAGCTTTATGAGCTAGCATAGCCCCCTTAACTACATCGCCAATCGCATAAATGTTTGAGACGTTAGTTTCAAGATGATCATTTGTTTCTATTTGACCTCTCTCGTTTACCTTCACACCAATATTTTCTAATCCTAATCCACTGGTATATGCTTTTCTTCCAACAGATACTAAACAATAATCACCTTTAAAAGTTACTTCTACTCCTTTTTTATTGGTCGCTTTTACCGTAATTTCTTCTCCGTTACGCTGTACATCATTTACCGCATGTTTGGTGAAAAATTTTACCCCTTGCTTTTTAAGTACTTTCTGAAGCTCTTTGGAAACATCTGCATCCATTCCAGGAACAATCTTGTCCATGTATTCAATTACACTTACTTCTGCACCCAAACGCTTGTATACAGACCCTAATTCTAGGCCAATTACTCCACCACCTATAACTACTAAATGTTTTGGTATTTCAGGAAGCTTTAAAGCTTCTGTAGAGGTAATAATTCTATCTTTATCTAATTCAATAAAAGGTAAAGAGGCTGGTTTAGATCCGGTTGCTATAATAATGTTGGTTCCTTCTATAGTTTCATCAGATCCATCATTTTTTGAAACTTTTACATGGGTAGCATCTACAAAAGATCCTATTCCTTCAAAAACATCAATATTATTTTTGTCCATCAAATATTTTATACCACCAGTAGTTTGTTCTACAACAGTAGACTTACGATCAATCATTTTTGTAAAATCAATCTTTGGAGGATCGATTAGAATTCCGTGTTCTTCAAAATGTTTCACAGCATCATAATAATGATGAGAAGAATCTAACAAGGCTTTTGAAGGAATACAGCCAACATTTAAACAGGTTCCACCCATGGTAGCATATTTTTCTATAATAGCAGCCTTTAAGCCTAATTGAGAGGCTCTTACTGCAGAAATATATCCTCCAGGACCAGAACCAATAACGATAACATCGTACTTCATTTTAATTGAATTATTTGTACTACAAAAGTACTCATTATTCTTAAAATTATAATGGATTTTTCATCTTTAAACTGCAAATATAAATTCAGTTTAAAATTCTAAAATAAATAAGATTATTTTTGTGAATCATTTGTAAAAAACAACTACTTGAAGCATCATGTTTTTATCATAGGGTCCGTTTGGGTAGAACCAAACTCTTCAGCTGCTGGGAGTAGGATGCTTCAGCTAATCACCTCTTTTTTGTCTAAGGATTGGCGTGTTACTTTTGGAACAGTTTCTCAAAAAAATCTAAATTCCATAGACTTATCTAAACTAGGGGTTCAGGAGGTTCGCTTAGAATTAAACTCCACTAGCTTTGATGAGTTCATAACAGATTTAAAACCAACAATAGTTATTTTTGATCGTTTTATCACAGAAGAGCAATTTGGTTGGCGAGTTGCTGAATATTGCCCCAAAGCCCTTCGTATTCTAGATACTGAAGACCTACATAGCCTCAGAAAAACTAGACATGAGGCACTAAAAAAAGGAATTGAGTTTAGTAATGAGATGCTCTTAAATTCAGAGATCTCTAAACGAGAAATCGCAGCAATTTATCGTTGTGATATTTCTTTAATTATTTCAACATTTGAGATGAAATTATTGCAAGAAGTATTTAAAATTGATAAAAGCTTGTTGTATCATTTACCTTTTTTATTCGATAAAATTAATGAAAATAATTTATGGAAACCATTTTACGACAGACATCATTTTGTATCTATTGGCAACTTTCTTCACGCACCCAATCTAGATGCAACAATTCAATTAAAAAAATATATCTGGAAAGAAATTCGAAAAAGAATTCCTGCAGCTGAGCTTCATGTTTATGGAGCGTATCCAACTCAGCAAGTTTTAGAATTTACCAATGCTAATGAAGGCTTTTTTGTTCATGGTTATGTAGAGGATGCTTTTGAGGTTTTTGAAAATAGTAGAGTTTTACTGGCTCCTTTGCGTTTTGGTGCTGGAATTAAAGGGAAACTTAGTAATGCGATGTTGTGTGGAACACCCTCGGTTACAACTAGTATAGGATCTGAGGGAATGAATGACGAAATTCCTTGGAGTGGTTTTGTAGAAGATGAGATAGCAAA
Organism: Flavobacterium sp.; assembly: GCA_015665265.1. Taxonomy (GTDB): domain Bacteria; phylum Bacteroidota; class Bacteroidia; order Flavobacteriales; family Flavobacteriaceae; genus Polaribacter. The sequence goes on along the minus strand of JADFAM010000070.1, from coordinate 16,589 downwards.
TTTTGTAGAGAAAGCCTTTCTATTATATACAGACAAAATTCAATGGAATCAGGCGCAGCAACGTGGAATAGAAATTATTAACACAAAATTTCATAAAGAGCAATTAACGCATCTATTTTTTAGATGTATGGATAAGGTCTTTTCTAATTTAGAACAGCACAGAAACAATAATTTTACAGGAAAAATGTTGATGCACCATTCTTTACAGAGTTCAAAATACATGAGCAAATGGATTCAGGAAAAGAATCGTAAGGATAAGCTATAACAATCCTGCTCTTTTTAATAAAGCTTCAGGTTTTGGCTCTTTTCCTCTAAATCGTTTGTATAATACCATGGGTTTTTCAGTGCCTCCTTTACTTAGAATGTGTTCTTTAAACTTATTAGCAGCCTCTTTGTTGAAAATTCCTTTTTCTTGAAAGTATTCAAAGGCGTCAGCATCTAAAATCTCAGCCCATTTATAAGAGTAATACCCTGCTGAATATCCGCCCTGAAAAATATGGGAAAAAGCAGTACTCATACAATTTTCTGAAACATCAGGGTACAATTGAGTTTCAGAAAAAGCCTCGGCTTCAAATTCTTTTACAGATAAGATATTTTTAGGAGTTTTTCCTCCATGCCAAGCCATATCTAATAAACCAAAACTTAATTGACGAAGTGTTTGCATGCCTTCATGAAAGCTTGCAGATTCTTTAATTTTATTCACATATTCCATAGGAATAACTTCTCCTGTTTGGTAATGTTTAGCAAACAACGCTAAGGCTTCTTTTTCATAACACCAGTTCTCCAAGATTTGACTTGGTAACTCTACAAAATCCCAAGACACAGAGGTTCCTGAGAGACTGCTATAGGTGGTGTTTGCCAACATGCCATGCAAAGCGTGTCCAAATTCATGAAATAGGGTTGTTACCTCATTAAAGGTTAATAAAGAAGGTTTTGTCTCAGTAGGTTTTGTAAAATTACAAACAATAGAAATGTGAGGTCTTTCATTGCTATTATTTTTAATTTGTTGCGATTTATAGGAGGTCATCCATGCACCATTTCTTTTTCCCTCTCTTGGGTGAAAATCTGCATATAAAATGGCAATAAACTCACCTTTAGTATTTTTAATATGGTAGGTTTTTACATCTTCATGATATTTTTCAATAGTAAAAACTTCTTCAAAAGTTAGGTCATACAACTTGTTTGCTACAATAAATACTCCCTCAATAACATTTTCTAATTGAAAATAAGGCTTTAAAATCTCTTGATCTAAATTGAAAATTTCTTTTTTCAATTTTTCTGAATAGAAGGCGCTATCCCATTTTTGAAGTTGATCTATTCCATCCAATTTTTTTGCAAATGACTCAAGTTGTTTAAATTCTCTAAGTGCTGCTGGCTTTGCCTTTCTTAATAAATCATTAGAAAAAGAAAGTACTTTTTCAGGAGTTTCAGCCATTCGTTCCTCCAATACAAAATGTGCATGTGTTTCATACCCTAGTAAATTTGCTCTTTGATGTCTTGAGTTAACAATATTTAAAACAATTTTTTCATTATTATTTTCATTGTTTTGAAACCCTTTTTTTCCAAAGGCTATAGAGATTTTTTTTCGTAATTCTCTATTTTCAGCATACGTTACAAATGGAATGTAACTTGGGTAATCTAAGGTTATAAGCCAGCCTTCTTTATTTCGGTTCTTCGCTAATAAAATAGCAGCTTCTTTTGCTCCGTCAGGAAGACCTTTTAAATCTTTTTCATGGGTAATGTGTAGCTCAAAAGCATTTCCGTCTGCCAAAACATTCTCTCCAAATTGTAAAGAGAGTCTAGACAATTCAGTGTCTATTTTTCGTAATTTTCCTTTGTCTTCGTCATTTAAATTAGCACCATTTCTTGAAAAACCTTTGTATTGTTTTTCCAACAACATGCTTTGTTCAGGATCTAAATTTAAGGTTTCTCTAACGTCATATACAGATTTTACTTTTATGAATAGGGCTGAATTTAAAATCATGTCATTTTTAAATTCACTTAACCATGGTGAGATTTCTAGGGCTATTTTCTGAATAGCTTCGGAGGTCTCAGCTGAGTTTAAATTAAAGAAAATACTGGTAATTCTTCCAAGTTTTTGTCCTGTAAATTCTAATGCTTCTGTAGTATTTTGAAAGTTTGGAGTTTCTGGGTTTGATACAATGGTTTGGATTTCCTGTTTGCAAATCTCAATGGCTTTTTTGATGGCAGGTTTGTAATCTGTGCTTGAAATTTTTGAAAATGGAGCGGTATTGAAATCTTCTAATAAAGGATTCATTGGTAGGTACAGTAAGAATAAATGATATTATTTTTTTACGCGGTCTGAAGCTTGTGTTACTTTTATTTTTAAGCCTTCTTTGTAGGCTATAATTTTGTCTTGAACACATTTGTCTGAAGCTCCAATAATTTGAGCAGCTAAGATTCCCGCATTTTTTGCACCATCCAATGCAACAGTTGCCACTGGAACTCCTCCAGGCATTTGTAATATAGACAATAAAGAATCCCATCCATCGATAGAATTTCTGCTTTTTACTGGAACACCAATAATAGGTAAGGGACTTAAAGAGGCAACCATTCCTGGCAGGTGTGCGGCTCCTCCAGCACCAGCAATAATTACTTTAATACCTCGCCTGTGAGCATTTTTTGAATAGTCAAATAATTTTTCTGGGGTTCTATGAGCAGAAACAATATCTACTTCTATTTGAATATCAAAACTTTCCAGGATGTCAATTGCTTCTTGCATGATTGGAAGATCTGAATCGCTTCCCATTATAATTCCTACCATTATGCGTTTTATTTACTGATTACTTTAATTATTTCTTTCACTTCTTGCGCAACTTTTCGTGCCTTATTAATGTCTTTATTTACGATGGTTACATGACCCATCTTTCGAAAAGGTTTGGTTATTTTTTTCCCGTAAATATGAGGAGTAACACCATCAATTTGAAGAATTTTGTCAATATTTTCATAGACAACGTTCCCTGTATGTCCTTCAGCACCTACCAGATTAACCATAATTCCTGCCACTTTATTGTCTGTATTTCCTAAAGGAAGGTTTAGGATACTTCTTAAGTGTTGTTCAAATTGGTTTGTATAACTAGCTTCAATACTGTAATGACCAGAATTATGAGTTCTAGGTGCTACTTCATTTACTAAAATTTCATCTTCTTCAGTTTGAAACATTTCTACAGCTAGTAGCCCAACAAAATCGAAAGCATCCGCAACTTTTAAGGCAATTTCTCTTGCCTTTTTTGCTATGCTATCGTCAATTCTTGCAGGACAAATAACATATTCTACTTGATTTGCTTCTGGGTGGAATTCCATTTCAACTACAGGATAGGAGGTTACTTCTCCTTTACTGTTTCTTGCAACAATTACTGCCAGTTCATTTTTAAATGGAATTAGTTTTTCTACTATACATTCTCCTTGAGGTAGGTTTTCTATGTCTTCAAAAGTTCTAACAATTTTAACGCCAGTTCCATCATATCCAAAACGGGCTGCTTTCCAAACAAAAGGCAACTCAATAATATCATTTTCAAAAGAGTGCTTGAGCTCTTCTAAATAGGCATAATGAGAGTAGGGCGCAGTTGGTACATTATTGTCTTTGTAAAAATTCTTTTGAGTGGCTTTATTTTGAATAATTCGAATGCTTTTTGGTGTAGGATAGATGGCAAGACCTTCTTTTTCTAGGCGATCTAGTGCATCAATATTTACATTTTCTATCTCAATAGTTAGTAAGTCTACTTGTTTACCAAAATTGTAAACGGTTTCAAAATCTAGTAAATTTCCTTGATGGAATTCATTGCATATTTGAGCGCAAGGAGCCTCATTAGATGCATCTAAAATACTAGTGAAAATATCAAATTTTTGAGTCTCAGCTAAGAGCATTCTACCTAGTTGACCTCCGCCAAGAACACCTAACTTGAAATCTGATGAAAAGTAATTCTTCAAAATAATCTAATATTGTAATAAGAAACAAAAGTACACATTCTATTTTCTAGTTTTACATTAAAAGTTAGTGATTCTAAGAAGAGATCCATTTAAATTCTCTACAAAATATTCATTTGCAAAACAATTAGTGCCTTCTGTCAAGGGTGCTCCATTTAAAATATTAAATTCACTATCATCACATTGGCATAAAATTCTTAAGTTAGAATCTACAATCATTTGAGAACAAGACGAAATAGTTTGCCCGGGGCACAACCTATCAAAAGCTTTAAATTGAACGCCATTAATATTGTAGATGATCAATCCTTGTAACCCTCCACTTGTATAAGCCCATCCACTTGGAACCTGTAAATCTATAAATTGAGGAAGATCAAGATTAACAGACTCATTCACAGTAATAAATGGAAAACAATCATTCTCAACACCGTTGCTTGTACATCCTAGAATTAAAATTATGCTTACTAAAAACAAAAACTTTTTCATACTAATTTTTTTGGGGATTATTTAGAAAAGCACAATTTACAAATATTTTGTACATTTGTTAAGTAAATCTCATCCTGTAAAAAGGCAATGAGATTTTCTATTTTATATTGATGGTTGTTTTTACCCTAAAAATTATTTAAAACAGCATGTAACTCAAAAATTATTAATCATGAGTAATGTTTCCTATTATACCCCTGAGGGATTAAAAAAATTAAAAGACGAATTATTACAGCTAGAGCAAATAGAAAGACCAAGAGTAACGCAAGAAATTGCAGATGCAAGAGATAAAGGTGATTTAAGCGAAAATGCTGAATATCATGCTGCCAAAGAAGAACAATCTTTATTGGAAACAAAAATTGCTAAACTTAAGAATGTGGTAGCTAGTGCTAGAATAATTGATGAATCTCAATTAGATACGTCTAAGATCCTAATTCATTCAATCATAAAGATAAAAAACACCAGTAACAAAATGGAGTTTTCTTATACACTTGTAGCAGATTCAGAGTCTGACATAAAAAATGGAAAACTATCTGTAAATTCTCCAATAGGGAAGGGTTTGTTGGGTAAAAAATTAGGAGATATAGTTGAGATTAAAGTTCCTAATGGCATGATGACTTTTGAGGTTACATCGGTCTCTAGATAAATCAAAAAACAGAAAAATAGTGAGTATTTTTACAAAAATTGTTCTAGGGGAAATTCCTTGTTATAAAATTGCAGAAGATAAAAATTATCTTGCTTTTTTAGATATTAATCCAAATACAAAAGGCCATACATTAGTAATTCCAAAGAAAGAAGTTAATAAAATATTTGATCTAGATAAACAGACCTACTCAGAATTAATGAGTTTTTCTTACCGAGTTGCAAAGGCCTTGGAAAAAACTATTTCTTGTGAACGAATAGGAATGAGTGTCATTGGTTTAGAGGTGCCTCATGTTCACGTTCACTTGTTGCCCATAAATAAAATGGCTGACATGCAATTTGTAGAAAAAGAAAAGATGACCAATGAAGAATTTACCGTTTTAGCTAAAGAAATATCAAGAAACTTTATCTAAGGTAATTTCAAATGTAGTTGCTTTATTTATGTCTGAACTTTTTACAAGTATTCTTCCTTTGTGATAATCTTCAATAATTCTTTTTGAAAGTGATAATCCTAGCCCCCAGCCCCTTTTTTTTGTGGTATATCCGGGTTTAAATATTTTTTTAAACTTAGATTTTGAAATTCCTTTTCCTGAATCTGTTATTTGAATTTTTATCTTATTCAGCTCAGCTGTTATTCCAATAGATAGTTTTCCTTTACCCATCATGGCATCAACAGAATTTTTAATTAAATTTTCTATAACCCAGCTATATAACTCTTCATTTAGATTCGTATAAATTTCTTGTTGAGAAGATTCAAAGCTAAATGCTATTTGTTTAGAACTTCTAAATTCTAAATACTCATAGGCTTTTTTAGTAGAAGCAATCACATCAGATTTTTTTAGTGTTGGTAAAGAACCTATTTTAGAAAACCGATTCGCAATTGTGTTCAGACGATGGACATCTTTTTCTATTTCATCAACATAGTTGTCATTAATATTTTCCATTTTTAAAATGGCTATCCAACCAAGCAATGAAGACAATGGAGTTCCAATCTGATGAGCAGTTTCTTTTGCCATCCCTGTCCATAACTTATTTTGTTCTGCTACTTTATTTGAAGTAAACATCATGTAGATTAATGCTAAAAATAGGGTTAGAATTAAAATTAAAGCAAGTGGATAATAAGAAAGTTTGTTTAATAAGTCTGAATTTCTATAATAAATATATTGTGTTCTGTTTTTTGCAAAATCTATTTCAATAGGATTGTTTTGCTCTTTCATGATTTCCAACTGTTCTTGAAGGTAGGTCGGATCTTTTGCTTTTTCAGGATCTAGATTTAAGTAAGAATCTGCTCCAATATTTCCATTTTCATCTACTAAAATCATTGGAATATTGGTGTTGCTTTTAATAATTTTATCTTCCAAACTAATATCAGCTTCTAGATTTTGATTTTTAGCAAATTCCTTCATCGCTGTAGCAACTATCTCCATCTTTAATCGCTCTTCATTTTTAAATCTATTAAAAAATGAATACGTGTTCCAAAGGATTAATGAAACTATAGAAAACGAGATGAGTATTACAAATCGTTTTAATAATAGTGTATTTTTAAAAAAACTCATCAAACAAATATACTAGATTCACTTGTATAACTCATTTATAAAATTGATAGTATCTTTACAGCACAAAATTTTTTCACATGATTTCCATCAACCCTAAAGAAATACCAACGGGTAAATTACACGGTTATTTATTAGGAGCTGTTGCACCTAGACCAATTGCATTTGCTAGCACTATTGATGAAAATGGCACCCCCAATTTATCACCTTTTAGTTTTTTTAATGTATTTGGATCTAATCCACCAACCATGATTTTTTCACCTGCAAGAAGAGTTAGAGGTAATACGACCAAACATACGTTGCAAAATGTTGAAAAAATAAAAGAGGTAGTTATAAATGTTGTCAATTTTGATATTGTTCAGCAAATGTCCTTGAGTAGCTCCGAATACCCTGAAGGGGTAAATGAATTTGAAAAAGCTGGGTTTACTATGTTGGCATCAGATGAGGTGAAGCCTTTTAGGGTAGCAGAGTCTCCAGTTCAGTTTGAGTGTAAAGTCACTGATATTATATATACTGGCGACCAAGGAGGTGCAGGAAATTTAATTGTTTGTGAGGTGTTAAAAATTCATATTCATGAGACGGTTCTAAATGAGGATGGAATGATAGATCAACATAAAATTGACTTAGTAGCTAGAGCTGGTGGAAGTTACTACACAAGAGCTCGAGATGGTTTTTTTGAAATCCAAAAACCTATTTTTACTTTAGGAATTGGTGTAGATCAAATTCCTTCAGAAATAAGAAATAGTTCGGTATTAACCGGCAATAATTTGGGGATGTTAGGGAATGTTGCTTTTTTACCAACTGTTGAAGATGTTGATAACTTTGCAAAAGAACATCCGCAATTTATTGGCTTAGAAATGGTAAAAAAACATACATTTGCTCAACAATATTTAGAAAAAAATGATGTTGAAAGTGCTTGGAAAGTGCTTTTATTAAAATAATAATTATGGAAGTTATAGGTAAAGTTAAATTAATTGGAGAAGTACAGACTTTTGGAAGTAATGGCTTCAGAAAAAGAGAAGTAGTAGTTACAACAGATGAACAATATCCTCAAATGATTATGATTGAGTTTGTTCAAGATAAATGTGATTTATTAAATAATTACTCAGTAGGTCAAGATGTAAAAATTTCTATCAATCTTAGAGGTAGAGAGTGGATAAATCCACAAGGAGAAGCAAAGTACTTTAATTCTGTGCAAGGATGGAGAATAGAGAGTTTAGCTCAAGCAGCTCCTTCTCAAATTCCACCTGCAGATCAATTTCAACCTGCTCCAGACTTAACAAGTGAAGAGCCGGACGACTTACCATTTTAAAAATAGTAATCAAAAAAAGCCTCGCAATTTGCGAGGCTTTTTTTTTCTAATTAAGAAATAATTAGTTAGGATCTAACGCCATATTTATTCGTGCAATAGCATCCTGTAAGTGATATCTACTAGTTGTATTTGGAGCTTTAGAAACAGCCGATCTAACATCGCGCTTTATTCTGTTTAACTCTCCTCTTACCATTGCTTTAATATCTGATTGACCAATATTCACAGCACTTTGTTTAAAATATCCACGATTAGCTCCTCGTTGATTTTTTGCTTTGTTTAAAAGATAATCTAAACGATTGATATGTGCTCTTTGTAAGTTTCTTTTGTAGGTGTCTATTCTTTTACCATTATACAATTCAGACCATACCCCTCTTCTTAAATCTGAAAACATTGAAACTAAAGTATAAGCATTAGAACCATTCATTGTTTGGTTTTCTATCATACGAGCCATTCTACCTGAATCTAGAATATTGTTTAAAGTTCTTGTTTGAACATTTCCAATTTTTTCAATTGCTCCAGAAAATTGAGTCTTAGAGTAGATGTTATTATCAATCATCCATGTTGGAGTAGAAAAAAGCTCTTTGTTGATAAATTTTAACGCATTTTTCTGATGTGATTTGGCTACGTGAGAATAAACAGCTCCTTCTTGGTTTGAAGTTTTGTAATATTCGTACACACCACCAATATTAGCAGTAACATGTCCCATATATCTATTAAATTGACTTAAAACTTGACCATACATGGTAGCCATTTCATCATAGTTTTCACCATCTTTGGTTGTCCATTTTTCTATATTAGGTAATATTCTTTGTAAATTTTTGATACCATATGCACTTGCTTTAATAGCGTCATCTCCAAGATCTTCGGTTTGAGAACTTGGATCTACAACACCCCCAGCTTGTTGATGTCCAAAACGATACATTGGGTTATCTGCTCTGTCTAAAATCCACTTATTTAGTGTTTCTTTTTCATCTTTGGCAGTTTTATCTAATATTGGACGATATCCCCATTCTATTGCATGCTTGTCATAGGGTCCAATATCAGGCATTAAAGCAACCCCTTTATCTTCTGGTTGTGCTATGTAGTTAAAACGAGCATAATCCATGATTGAAGGAGCTGTTCCGAACTTCTTAGTAAAAGAAGCAGATCTCAATGAATCTACTGGGTATGCTGCACTAGAACCCATATTGTGAGGTAGCCCTAATGTATGTCCAACTTCATGTGAAGAAACAAAACGAATTAAACGTCCCATTACTTCGTCTTTAAATTCAATAGTTTGAGCTTCAGGGTTAATTGCTGCTGTTTGGATAAAGAACCAATTACGCAACAAACTCATTACATTATGATACCAATTAATATCAGATTCTAGAATTTCTCCCGAACGCGGGTCACTAACATGAGGACCATTTGCGTTGGGTATTGGTGATGCTAGATAACGTACTACAGAGTATCTTACATCCTCAGGAGACCAGTCTGGGTCTTCTTCTTTACTAGGTGGATCTTTTGCTATAATTGCATTTTTAAAACCAGCAGCTTCAAAAGCCACTTGCCAATCTTCAATTCCTTGTTTAATGTATTGTCTCCAAACTTCAGGAGTGGCTCTATCTACATAATAAACTATTTGTTTTTTTGGTTCTACTAGCTCACCAGCTTTAAATTTATCTAGATCTTCATCTTTTACTTCTAATCTCCATCTATCTAGGTAGGTAACAGTCTTGCTTCTTTGATCTTCGAGGCCGTAATCAACTTGTCCTCGAGCAAACCATCCAACTCTTTCGTCAAAATAACGGCGCTTCATAGGTACTTTTGGAAGTAAAATCATAGAGTTACTCATCTCAACAGAAATAGAACCAACACTTCCATTGGATGGAGGTTTACCTGCAAAATAAGTTTTCACATGCCTAACTTCTATATTTTCAGGATAACTACTTACCCTATCTATGTAAGAACGTGTTTTATCCATTCTTGATATTTTATATCTTGAACGATAAAACTGTGGAAATCCAAGAGGTTTTACATCGGTAGAAAATAAAGAAGTAGCATCAATAACAACCGCAGTAGTGTCTTTATTAAAAGCCTTTATCGGAAATGAAAATAGAACAGGCTCAAAGTTAGAGTTTACGACAGCTTCATGAACTGGTAGAATAGTATCTGCAACAACATTGTGAGACACAACCCTAAGGAGAATCTTTTTCCCTTTTCTTTGCCAACGTAATACCTGTGTGTTTGTTTTTCCTCCTCCAAAACCTATTCCATTGGCAGTTTTAGCAATTCTAGTAACCATCAACATTTCTCTATTAATTAGAGTATCTGGAACTTCAAAAAGATATGTATCATCAGCAGAATGAACCTTAAATAAGCCTTCATCAGTTTTCATTTCTTTGGTTACCACTTTTCCATAGGGAAGAATAGCACCTTTTTTTGGTTTTGGTTTCGGTTTTGGTTTTTGAATTTCGGTAGTTTTCTTCTTCTTTCGTTTTTTTATTCTTCCAGTCTGTGCATCAACGGTTGATGTAATTCCCAAAAGGAAAAAAACTATGAAGATTTTTGTAAGTAATTTGTTTAGCATTTTAATCTGTTTAAATTAATTATTTATATAAATTTTGACTAAATATTTAGCCAGTAGGTAAATTTTAAATTTAATGATCTAAATCTGGGGCTAAAGACAGTTGTTGCGTAATTGTCATTGTATACAAGGAATAAATCAGATAACGGGGCAACTCTCCATTGAAATCGTGTATTAATACTTAGGTTTTCTCTTTGTGTACTGTATTGAAAAAAGGTAGACCAAAACATGTTTTTGGTAAAAGTGATGTCAAATTTTGGCCCAATCAACCAAATAGAGGCGTCTGGGTAAGGACCTGGTAGGTCTATCTTATCATAATTCATTTGAATAGATCCAGAAAAATAAGGTTGTAATCTCAATGAAAGAGAAGTTTCTAAAGAATACTTATTCCCATTATAAAATTGACCTATTGAGGGGTTAATTCTATAAAATACTTTTTTACGTTGGTCAGATCTAAAACTTACTTCAAAACTTGTGTAATAATAATTTTGATCTGCAGGTAAAGGAACTGCGTTGTCTGTTCTTGTAGGATCAAATTCGTTATATAATTTTACGTACCTATTGAACATTTCTAGACGGAGTTGAGAACTGTTTTGAAAATTTGCTTCCCAAGTGCTAATAATTGTATAATCAGAATTTTCATAGTCTAATTCTGGACGCCAAATAGAAATGGGCATAACTGAAAAAGAATGACGTTGAATTCTTCCTTTCTTAGGCCAAAATTTTAATTCAATTTGTGGATTTATTTTGAGAATATCAGTTCTTCTAATAAAGCCTAGATCTGATCTAAAATCATCAGCTATAAAAACTCCACTAAGTCGAACATTTAAAAATCTATTGTTAAATTGGGTTCTAAAACCAGCTGAAAAATCATTAGAGCTTATTCCTGGAGAAAATGATTTATGAAAGAAATATTTACCACTCCAAGTATTGTCTTTAGAGGCCAGGCTATAATCTATGCCTAAAACCCTATTGTAGGTATCTTCTTCGTTAACAAAATCGTAGTCTTTGGTTGCTTGCTTGTTGATGAAAAGTACACTAATATTAGACCTACTAAATACTTTATGTTGAAGAGAAATCACTGAATTATTTACTGTAGGAATTTCATTGGCAATATCTTCATCGGTTTGCATGCTTAAAATACCAAGGCGTAAATTATTATTCACTTTTCCACTTAATCTTACACCTGCAATAATTCTATTTTCGATACTTTCGCCATCTATGTTTCTTGCGATCCCAATTCGTCTAGAAAAAAAAGGATTTGAATCTCTACCATCTCCGAAGCTGCCAAACAAATCACTATTTTCAATAAAAAACTGTCTTCTCTCTGGTAATCCAACTTCAAATCGTGTTAAATTTGTTACCTGCTGATCTACTTCTACTTGCGAGAAATCTGGGTTTAATGTAAGATCTAAATTCATACTATTAGCAATCGTTAACTTCGCATCACCTCCAATTTTAAAACTACTGGTATTTTCGTTATTCTCAAAATCTTTTGAAGTAATTGTATTCACAAATGGAATAATAGAGACTGGAGATTTTGACTTTCCTAAAGGTCTATCAAAAATAAGGTCACCCATAAAAGCTAGGTTGTAAATATTTTGATTTTGAGGGATATTTATCCAAGTATTTCTTTCATTATCCTGTGTGTCAAAGTGATAGCTATTAAATCGCCATTTCGTTTCTCCTTCTTTATATTTAAAAGCAGACAGAGGAATTTTCCATTCTAAGATATAATGATCATCATGAATTACAGATTCTCCTACCCACTTTGTATCCCAAGCACTATTAAAACCTTGTCTTTCATTCCCACCTCCGGAGAGTAATATCTCTCTTCGAACCCCGTATGGGTTTGAGCCAAAGACAAAGGCATTGGTTCCGTCATTAAAAGTATCGAAGAGGAGCGTTACACTGTCATTAGCGCCACCTCTAAAATCTCTACGTAAGGAAGGAATGATATAATCTTTTCCTTTGGCATATACTTTTATTCCAACATATAAATTTCTGTCGCTAAACATAAACTTAATTTCAACCTGTCTTTTAGCCTGTGCTGTGTCTGTTGGGAAATACTGATAAAAATTAGTAGCTGGTGCTACTGTTTCCCATGAAGTTTCATCTAAAACACCATCAATTTTAATTTCATCGTCGGTGTATTTTGCAAGTACAGACTTGTTTGAGGTTTGTGAAAAAACACAAAAACACACAAAAAAAATAGGAATAAAAATATTTTTCATCAAGTAAAATATGTTTTAATACAAGTCATAAATACCTTCTTGTAAAGCGAAATGAATGTATAATTAAACTTTAAGTATTTTTCATAAATATTAGTTAAAATTTATGAATAGTAAGGTGTCTTATTTTAAATAATTGGAGGGAATGATTATTGTAAATATTATGGGTTGTGAATTCTTTATAAAACTAGAAATCAGACCTTTAAAAGTCTGATTTCTAGTAATAAATTTTTAATTTTTCAGCTAAGAAAGAAACGGATATCTGTAATCTGTTGGTGCTGAAAATGTTTCTTTGATTAGCCTTGGTGAAACCCAACGCAATAAATTCTGAGCAGAACCAGCTTTGTCATTTGTTCCTGAAGCTCTAGCACCACCAAACGGTTGTTGACCAACCACTGCACCAGAGGGCTTGTCATTGATGTAAAAATTACCAGCACAATTTTCTAACATACGGGTTGCAACTGTTATGGCATATCTGTCAGTTGAAAAAACAGCTCCTGTTAGCGCATACTCTGAAGTAGCGTCTACTAAACTTAGCGTTTCTTCCCAGTCAGTATCTTCATATACATAAATGGTAACAACGGGTCCAAATAATTCTGTACACATGGTCGTGTAGTTAGGGTCTTTAGTTACTATTACTGTGGGTTCTATAAAGTAACCTTTAGACTTATCATAGTTTCCTCCAGCTATAATTTGAACATTAGGATCTGTTTTAGCAGCATCTATGTAGGAAGCCAATTTGTTAAAAGATCCCTCGTGAATTACTGCCGTGATAAAATTGCCCATATCTTCAGGAGACCCCATTTTGAACGAAGCTACATCCTTTTTTACATGGTCAATAATTTCATTTGCCAATGATGATGGTAAATAAATTCTTGAGGCCGCGGAGCATTTTTGTCCTTGAAATTCAAAAGCCCCACGAGATATTCCAGTAGCTACTTGTTTTGGATTCGCTGAAGGATGGGCAATAATAAAATCTTTTCCTCCTGTTTCTCCAACAATTTTAGGATATGTTTTGTAAACATGAATATTTTCTCCAATCTTTTTCCATATATCTTTAAATACATGAGTAGATCCTGTAAAATGAATACCAGCAAAATCTGGACTTTTTAAAATAGTATCAGTGATCATAACTGGATCTCCATAAACCATATTAATAACACCATCTGGAACTCCAGCTTCTTTAAAAATGTCCATTAATACTTTCGCTGAAAATATTTGATGATCTGAAGGTTTCCATACTACCGTGTTTCCCATTAAGGCAGCACTTGCCGGTAAGTTTCCTGCGATGGCAGTAAAGTTAAATGGAGTGATGGCATAAACAAAACCTTCCAAAGGGCGGTATTCTACTCTATTCCAAACACCTTCAGAAGAGTCTGGTTGTTCGTCATATATTTGAGACATAAACTCTACATTAAAACGCAGAAAATCTATGTATTCACAAGCTGCATCTATTTCGGCCTGGTGCACAGTTTTTGATTGTGCAATCATTGTAGCAGCGTTTATTTTTGCTCTATAGGGTCCGGCTACTAATTCAGCAGCTTTTAAGAATATGGCGGCTCTTTGTTCCCATGGCATTTGAGACCAATTTTTTCTTGCCTCTAAAGCGGTCTTTATTGCATTTTCCACATGTGACTGCTCTCCTAAATGATATTGACCAACAACGTGTTGGTGGTTATGAGGAGGTGTCATATTTCTGGTGTTTCCGGTTCTAATTTCTTCATTTCCAATATACATTGGTACATCTACAGATCCTTTAAAATACTCAGCATATTGTTTTGTAATAGCTTCTCTTTCAGGAGAACCAGGAGCGTATGATTTTACGGTTTCGTTAATAGCGGTTGGTACGTGAAAAAAACCTTTTCCCATTTTCTATGTTTTTAAGTTGTAATCGTCTAATTTTAATGTCGCGAAGTTACAATTTATTTGTTAGTTTTGAGACTGATTACTTTTGCAATAATCTTTTGTTTAACTCAATACAAGTATGTGTACAGTTACCTATTTACCTCTAGAAAATGACGGGTTTATTTTAACATCTAATCGAGATGAAAGCCCTATGAGAAAAACAATTCCACCAAAAAAATATCTAGAGAATGGTGTTGAGCTTGCTTACCCAAAAGACCAATTAGCAGGAGGGACTTGGATTGGAGCTAGTACTAAAAATAGATTGGTTTGCTTGCTAAACGGAGCATTTAAAAAACATGAACGAAACTCATATTATAAAATGAGTAGAGGTTTAGTAGTAAAAAATATATTAACCGTTACAGATGCAATTGCTTATATTAAAGGGTTTAAATTTAATGATATAGAGCCTTTTACAATTATAATGGTAGATTGGAATGATGGTCTAGATACCTATGAGCTGGTTTGGGATGGTTTTGTTAAGCATTTTAAAAAATTAGAGCAAAAACCTAAAATTTGGTCTTCATCTCCTTTGTATGATACTCAAATGAAAAAGCAAAGAAGGGCATGGTTTGATGAATGGTTAGCGCAAAATAATAAATACAATCAAAATAAAATTTTGGAATTTCACCAAAATACTGATAAAGGTGATAGGCAGGTAGCAATTAAAATGAAAAGACTTTTTGTAGAAACAGTCAGTATTACTTCTGTAAAAAAAGAGAAAAATCTTCTAGAAATTCAATATTTTGATGTTTTGGATGAACACCAAGAAACACTTATGTTCTAATAGAGTGTGTAGGTAAGAATTGAAAGAATCATGAACCCTATTACACCTAGAGTTGTAAAAATGAAGTTTAGAAGACAAAACTTTATAAATGTTTTAAAACGTATATTTCAATAATTAGCGTTCTCCGTTGGACTGAATGGATCCAACTCCAATAACTCTGTCAAATAAAGAGCCAAAAGCTTTGTGATACACAATAACAGTATATAAATTTTCGGTTTCTGAGAAATCACCTCTAATATCTGCGTTTGAAATTAAATTTTCTGATGATTTTGTGATAAACGTATAATTGTAAAAACCTTGTTTTAGTGGGATATTACAATAATAATTGTTAGTAGATGCATCAAAAATCATTTTATTTTCCTCAGTAAGATTAAAATTATTAAAAGCACCATACACATAAACATCTTTATCAGAAATCTCTTGGTTAGCTTGAATCAAAAAATGCATCATTGCATAATCTGCCTCTGTTTTAGGATTGGTAGTTTCTATGTTTCTGATAATGAAGTGACCATTAATATCTGGATTGTAGGAGTAGGATTTGAGTCCTCTATTTGTATAAGGATATAGGAAGTTATGATAGATTTCTTTTCGTTCAGATCGAATAATATTTACACTAGTATTACTAATATTTTTGTTATCAAAAAACAGGTATTCGTTTCCTCCCAAAAAATTTGTCTTATTAGTGTATTTATATATGAGTTGGTTTGGTTTGTAGAATTGAGGTTTAATTTTAGTGATCGCAGTTTTCCAATTTTCATTTTTTAAAATTGCAACATGAATTTCTTGTGAGGGGTTATTAATTCTAATCTGTGGATGATTAACAAGAAAGTTAACTGTTTGTTCTTTATCCATAACAGATGTATTTCTACTTCTACTAACGGAAACACCTACAGTTGCAATATTTTCATAAAGGGTAAATCTTCTTGAAAAAATGAGTTCTCCAACATCATCTAAAACAGATAGGAGATAGTTTCCGCTTTTTGTGATTCTTGTGTTTTGATTAGGGAATTTTACAGAATAGTGAGTGTAATTTTGAAATGTGTTAAAAGAATTTTCGACGTTAAAAATAATATTAGAATCAAAACCATTGATATACTGATTGGAAATTACGTTACTTTTTTCCCAATTGTGAGTCATTAATTCTATCTTGTAATAATAATCTTTTTGG